>CAYWCB010000128.1:0-5852 GCA_964456615.1 uncultured Eubacteriales bacterium
GTTCGCCTCGAGGTTGCGCCGGTAGACGTCCATCTCGTCCCACTGCGCGAGCCACTCCGGCTCCCGCTGAGAGAGGTTCGCCTTCATCGGGAAGTCCGTCTGCGGTAGATTCATCGTCTGCTTGTAGTCCACTCGCATCCCTCTCCTACGCTCCTAGGCGCTTGCGCTTCGGCACGTGCCACCCGCCTGTCGCATCCGGGGTGAGCCCGCGTACAAGAAAAGGGCCCTCGTCCACTGCCGGGACGAAGCGCCCTTCGGATCGCCTCGCGGTACCACCCCGCTTGCGCGAGGCTTTCTGCCCGCGCGCCACTCGCTCGCCCGATATCGGGGGCCGCCGTCGGAGCCTATTGGACGCGCGTCCTTCGTCTGCCGGCGCGCCGTTCGGTCCGAAGCTCGGGGGTGATCTTCGCCGGAGGCTCGAACGCGGGGTCTCATCCCTTCCCGCTCGCTGTGGGCCCGAACGCTCCGCTACTCGTCCCCGTCGACGCCTCATCTTCTCGATCGATAGCCTGCGAGAGTGCCGTCGCGGTGCGTGCGATGGTAGCGCAGCGGCAACGCCAGGGTCAACGAGCGCTAGACCGAGCGCTAGACCGGTCCGACCTGGTTGACGAATGCTCTGAGCTGCTCCGCGAGCGCGTCGGCTTCCGCATCGGTGAGTCCGGCACCCACCCGCAGGCGTGAGTGCGCCCCCGAGATCTCGACACACGGGTGGGGCACCCGGCCGGGAGCCTGACGGGTATCGAGCCGTGTGACCCTGTCGAAGTGGCCGCGCTTCACGCGGGCGCGCATCGTGATCCCCGCCGCGCGGCGGCGCACGAGTATGGTCTCTGCTGTGATCTCGAGCGTCTCGCTCCCCCACAGCGCGTACAGCGCGAGCCAGATGAGCGCGAGAGCGAGCACGTCGAGCAGCCCGGTGAGCGCGATCGTGCCCAGCAGCACGGCGGTCCACACGACGCCTGCCCGGGCGTCCGGAATAGCCCGGACGGCGTAGACCACCCCGATCCCGATCGAGACGAGCCATGGCAGACCGAACACAACACCGCCGGCGACGAAGAACGGATTCCCCCCGGACGGCATCGCCGCTCTGAGCGCATCGTCCTCCTGGGTGATCAGGTGCGCTTCAAGGTCGCGACATCAGGAGACGCCCGACTCGGGCTTGCCGAGCGCGGACTCGACCACCGAGACGTCCGCGTGTACGTCGAGAAGCTTGTGCCGCCCCGTGTGCCCCCGCACGACCCGGACGGCGCTCTTCGGCACTCCGAGCGCGGCAGCGACGGCGCCGCAAACAGACGAGTTCGCCTTCCCGGCATCAGGCGGAGCGGTCACCCGCACGAGCAGCTCGTCGCCACGCCAACCGACAACCTCGCTGCGCGCCGCGCGCGGCGTGACGAGTACGGCGAGACGCACTGCTGCGCTTCGTTTCCCCGACGAGGTAGAGCGCGCTAGTCGATCTCCTCGATGTCCGCGTCGTCGTCTCGCTCGCCGAACGCGTCGAGCGAGGGCGATTCGAACTCGCGTGGTTCGCCGAAGTCCTCATTCGGGAGATCCGGGCTCTCGAGTTCACCGAAGGTCATGCTCTCGATGACGGCCGACGTGTCGACCGGCGCGGCCGCGGCAGATCCCGGCTCAACGGCGCCCACGCCCTCCGGGACCGTCGAGTCCGCGACCTCGGACGACACGGACGCCTCCAGCGGGGCGGCGACGGCGGCCGCTTCCATCTCGATCGCGCCGGCCTGCAGGTCGACGTCCGACGTGCCGAGATCGACCGCGACGTCGGTGACGGGTCCGCTCTGCGTCTCGCCGATCATGACGGTGACGTCCTTGGGCAGAGCTATCTCCTTGATCGCGGCCAAGTGCTTCTCGAGCAAGGTGCGGAAGCGGTCCCTGAAGTCCTCCTCGGCCTGCTTGATGCGCACGAGCTCGCTTTGGGCCTTCTGCTTGTCCGTGAGCGCGGCATGGATGATCTCCTTGGCCTTGACTTCCGCGTCGCGAAGGATGGTGGAGGCCTCACCGTTCGCCTGCGCCACGATCTGCTCGGCGGAGCGTTGAGCCGACACCATCGTGTTGTTGAGGGTCGTCTCCATGCTCTGGTAGTCGCGCACCTTCGCGCTCGCGGCCTCGAGCTTCTCAGACAGGTCGATGTTCTCCTTGAAGAGTCGCTCGAACTCCTCCGCGACCTCGTCCAGGAACGTATCCACTTCCTCCTCCGAGTAGCCCCTGAGGGCGTGGTGGAACTCCTTGTGGTGGATGTCGAGGGGTGTGAGCTTCATCGTGGACCCTCCCTGCGGACCAGCGGCTACAGACGCAACAGCAGCGTGATCAGAAGCGGACGTATGAGGTACTGCAGGACAAGTATCGCTACGAGCGGCGAGAAATCAATCGCACCCGTGTTCGGCATAAATCGACGGAACAGGCCGATGTACGGCTCGACCACACTGCCTATTACCCGAAAGAACTCGAAGAGGAAACCCGTCGGCCTGAACCACGAGATGATCACGTACGCGAGGATCAGCAGCCCGTAGAAGTTCAGCACCCCGTTGACGACCGTGGCGACCGTGGTCACGCGCCGAGTTCCCTGGAGCGTGCGACCGCCGCGGACACGGCGTCGGCGAGTGCGGCGCGGAACCCTCGCGCCTCGAGGACCTCGAGCGCGGCGATGGTCGTTCCACCCGGACTGGTCACGGCATCGACGATCTGCTCGGGGTGCTGTCCGCTCGCGTGGATCAGCTCCGCCGTGCCCTGGAGCGTCTGGACCGCGAGGTGTTGAGCGACGTCGCGCGGCAGTCCGTGTCGCACGCCTGCGCGCGCGAGCGCGTCCACGAACAGCGCCACATACGCGGGCCCGCACCCCGAGATGGCGCCGGCGGCGTCCTGATATCGCTCGTCAAGGACGATCGCGTCGCCCAGCTCGGCGAAGAACGCACGAACAATGTCCACCTGCTCGGCGCTCGCCTCGGCACCTCCGCTGACGACGCTCATGCCCTTCCCCACCATCGCCGGCGTGTTCGGCATGACGCGCACGACCGGCGTACCCGGCCCGAGCAGAGACTCCAGCCGGGCGATGCTCACGCCTGCCGCGATCGAGACGACGAGCACGCGGCCGACGGAATCCGCCATGCCGGATACCACCTCGTCGATGACCTGCGGCTTGACTGCAACGATCACGACGTCCGCGCCCGTGAGCGCCTCGGCGGCGGTTGAGACGCACCCTACGCCGTGCGCGGCATGGAGCGTGTCGCGGCGACGAGCATCCGGCTCGGCCACCACGATGCGGTCGGAAGCGAGAGAGCCCGCCTCGAGCAGGCCCTTCACGATCGCCTCCCCCATGCGCCCGCCGCCGATCACGGCGAGGTGGCCCTCGAACACGAATCGACCGTCGCTCATCGCTCTCGCCCGCCCTCTTCTAGACCTCGAAGCTGAACAGGCCGGTGTCCTTGAGACGCCGCCGATCCTCGGCAGAGACATCGACATTCGCCGGCGTCAGCAGAAAGACCCGGTCGGCGACCTTTTGAAGCCCGCCGTCAAGGCCGTACGTGAGGCCCGACGCGAAATCGAGCAGCCGTTTGGACAGATCCGCCTTGGTCGCGGAGAGGTTCATCACAACGGGCGTGCCTTGCTTGAACCTGTCGGCTATGGTTTGCGCTTCGCCGAAGCTCTTCGGCTCTACGATGTGTATCCGCACCTGCGGCGCAACGGACGTGACGGCCGCCATGCCGGTGGGAACGCTGTGGAGCGATCGGGCCGAGCCCCTGTCGGCCTCATCCCTCTGCAAGCGCCGCACAGACGGGCTCTGGCCGCTGTACGGCGACTCGTACGCTCGCTTCCGCGGCGGGTCCCAGCCGTCCTCGACGTCGTCCGGCCCGTCGTCGTACTCCTCGTCCTCGTAGTCGTCCCACTCGTCCTCGAGTCCGAGCCGCATCTTCACCCGCTGCCACACGCTCACGTCGTCACTCCCCGCGCCGCACGCCTCATCCGTTCACACCGGAGTCACCTGCCGAAGATGGCCCTCCCGACCCGAATGATCGTCGCACCCTCTTCGACCGCGATCCTGAAGTCGTTCGTCATCCCCATCGAGAGTTCGCCTAACTCTACCCCATTCGGTCTCTGTGCGCCGAGCGACTCGGACAGCCCCCTCAGCTCCCTGAACACCCACCGTGAGTCTTCGGGACGGCCGAACGGCGCCATCGTCATGAGACCCCGTACGGCGACGCCCGGAAGCTCTCGTGATGCCTCGAGCAAGCTGGGGACTTCGTTCGGTTCCAAGCCGTGTTTCGTCGCCTCGCCGGAGACGTTGACCTGCAACAGCACGGGCTGCACGACACCGATCTCCACGGCCTTCCGGTCGATCACCTGCAAGAGGTGGAGCGAGTCCACCGAGTGGATCAGGCACGCCCTGCCGACGACGTCCTTGACCTTGTTCGACTGGAGCGTGCCGACGAAATGCCACCGCACGTCGGGAAACAGACCGTACTTGCCGAGGAACTCCTGAGCGCGGTTCTCGCCGAAGTCCCGCAGACCCGCCGCCATAGCGGCCCGGATCTCCGGGATCCCGACCGTCTTGGTCACTCCGACGATCGTGACGTCGTCCGCCGAGCGTCCGGCATGATCGGCCGCGTCCGCGACCTGACGGCGGACGAGTTCGTATCGCGTAGCGATCGAGCTCACGATCTCGTTGCAGTATCGGGCGGCTCCGAGAGAAGCACGTCGAACTCACCGGTCACGAGGTAGGCGATGCGCTCGCCGATGTCGACCGCGTTGTCGGCGATGCGCTCGAGATACCTCGACGCCAGCACCATGGAGGAAGCCCACTCGATGTCCTCCTCGTCATGGAGTCTGGCGAGTTCGCGGAAGAACTGCTTGTACAGGTGGTCGATCGGCTCGTCGAGTTCGGGGAGCTTGCGCGCCAGATCCAAGTCGCTCCTCTCGAGCGCTTCGATCGTGGCGTCGAGGACGCGGTACACGAGATTGCCCTGCGCCTGGATGAGATCGTAGAGCGTCTGCGGCCCCTGGCGGCCCGCCGTGCGGCCCGTCGCCTTGGCGATATTGACCGAGAGGTCGGCCATGCGTTCGAGATGCATCGCGATGTAGGTCAGCGAATGGAGCAGGCGCAGGTCGCGTGCGACAGGCGACTGCGTCGCGATCGTCTCGAGCGCGCGTTCTTCGATGGCCAGGCAACGGCGGTCAACGTCGTCGTCGGCACGGATGACCGACTCGGCCAACTCGACGTCCCCGGACACCAGCGAGGTCACGGCATCGCGCGTCAGACTGCTCACGTCCTTGCCGATACCGACCACGTCGGCCTTGAGGTCCTTCAGTTCCCGGCGGAATTGCTCGCGCATCGCCGCTCAACTCCCTCTTGCGTCTGGCTGCTCGTGTCTCGATCCAGTATAGCCGCAGGTAGCAAGCATCGTTCCCGATGTTGCGCCGCAGCTTGTGGCTGTGGCCTACCCGAACCGGCCGGTGATGTAGTCCTCGGTCCGTTTGTCGTGCGGGCTCGTGAACACGACCGACGTGCGATCGAACTCGACGAGGATGGCCGGCTCGCCCATCTTTTCTTGGAGGAAGAGCGCCGTGAAGTCGCTCACGCGCGCGGCCTGCTGCATGTTGTGCGTGACGATGATGATCGTGTAGCGGTGCTTGAGCTCGGCCATGAGGTCCTCGACCTTCTGTACCGAGGCAGGGTCGATCGCCGAGCACGGCTCGTCCATGAGCAGGACTTCGGGCTGGACCGCGAGAACGCGCGCGATGCACAGGCGCTGCTGCTGACCGCCGGAGAGCGTCAGGCCACCCCGGTTCAGGATGTCCTTGACCTCCTTCCAGAGGTTCGCTCGCTCGAGGGACTTCTGGACCAC
>CAYWCB010000129.1:0-3249 GCA_964456615.1 uncultured Eubacteriales bacterium
AGTCGGACGGGAGCAGGTAGCGCGTGTAGATCGGGACGAGGATGATCCCGGCGGCCTTGGGAAGAAGGCTGCCGAGTCCGTAGATGGTGGTGTCCTTGAAGACGCGCTTGATCTCGCGCAGCACGCCGAAGACCCACTCCTCGGTCCGGATAGCCGGGGCGGTTGTCGCCCGTGAGCGGCGCGGATGCGCCCGTGCGAATCCTAGCACTCACGGCCAATGCGGCGCGCCCCGGGTAATCGACGCGTAACCTCACGGGCGGACGCGATCCTGCACGTCAAGACCACGAGACAGCGTCGGGAGCGCCTTCGTGTCGCCCCGCCTGCCTCCCGACGTGCCTCTGTGGTACCGTTCGTTTCCGGTCGACCGCTACCGATCCTGGATCGCCTCGATGCGGATTCTCTACATCCACCAGTTCTTCGCCATGCGCGACAGCTCGCACCCGACGCGCTCGTACGAGTTCGCCCGGCGAATGGTGCAGCAGGGACACGAGGTCGTCATGGTCACGGGCGGATCGCGGCTGCCGGCCGAACATCGCGAGAAGCTCGTGAGCCGCTTCGACGTCGACGGCATCGAAGTGCGCTCGGTACGCGGCGAGTACTCCAACTACATGAGCTACCCACGCCGCATCTTCGCCTTCGCGCTCTTCATCTTCGGCGGGACATGGCTGGCGATCCGCGCACCTCGACCGGACGTGGTCTTCGCCACATCGACGCCGCTCACCGTGGCGGTGCCCGGGTACCTGGCATCACGCTGGCACCGCAGGCCCTACGTGTTCGAGGTGCGCGACCCGTGGCCCGAGGCCGCGTTCCAAATGGGCGCTCTGTCCGAGAGGAGCTTTCTCGGCAGGCTGTCCACATGGCTCGAGCGCTTCACGTATCGGAAGGCCGACGCGATCGTCGGTCTCTCCCCGGGTATGGTCGACTGCATCCTGGCGCAGGGTGCGGATCCCGCCAAGGTGCATATGGTCCCGAACTGCTCGGACCTCGACCTGTTCCATCCGGGCCCGAAAGACCCCGAGCTCGTCGAGCGCTACGGACTCGAGCGCAGGTTCGTCGTGGGATACACGGGTGCCATCGGACCGACGAACGCCGTCCACGTGATCGTCGAAGCGACGTCGATCCTTAAGAAGCGCGGGAGGAATGACGTCGTCGTGCTCCTCGCCGGAGACGGCAAGAGCGCGCCGCGGATCAAGGCCATGAAGGACGAGCTCGGTCTCGAAAACCTGCACCTGCTCGGCTCCGTCCCGAAGCACGACATCCCGGCCTTGCTTCGGAGCTGCGACGTCCTGCTCGCCCATCTCGCCAAGGTCCCCGTGCTCTACACGGGATCGCCCAACAAGCTCTTCGACGCGCTCGCGAGCGGGCGTCCGATCATCGTGAACTCGGCGGGCTGGACGAAGCCGCTCGTTGTCGACCGCGTTGCGGGCCTGTTCGTAGAGCCGGAGGACGCGCTGCAGCTCGCCGACGCCATACAACGGCTCGCCGACGACCCGGAGGGCGTCGAGCGGATGGGAGGGAACGCGCGAAGCCTCGCCGAGGAGCAGTTCTCTCGGGACGAGCAGGCGGACCGGCTCACCGCGATCCTGCAAGACGTGGCGGCGTCACGCACGTCCGGAGGGTAGCCCGGTAGCGCTACGCCGACTGCGATCGCCCTGCTCGGCGCTACTCGGTCGGTCGGACCTCGTGCCAGTCCCGGCCCACGACGACAAGGACGTCGGTGTCGAAGTCGTATCGGCCGGCGCTCTCGACGATCTCCCCTTGCCCGATCTCATTCACGACGGCCTGGGCTTCCTCAGGTGTGCGCTGATAGACGACGAGCGTCTTCTCGTAGTCCGAACGCTTCGCGTTTCCGATCTCGCGCACGTCGAAGGCCCGGCCCTGCAGGATCCCTGCTGCCTTGGTTGCCGCACCCTGCATTCCGCTGCCGTTGCGGACGGCCACCGACACGTCGGCGGGCACTACGACGCCCGCCGTCGCGCTCTCCTCGAACGCCCTGCCCCCCATCATCCGTGCGAGCAGGTCCGCCTTGAGGGCCTCGTCGGGATAGACGAACGGCGACCGCCACTCGCCCGCGAGCGTTGCGGTGTAGAGACCGTCGTCACCCACTCCCCGAAGCCTGCGTGCAATGCCGACAAGCTGTCCGACGGTGAGATTCGTGCGCGTGAACCTGGAAGTCTCTCTCACGATCCGAGGAATACGGAAAAAGTTGCCGAGTGTCATCGACTGCCTAGCGACCGCCTTGAAGAACTCCTGCTGGTGACGCATCCGCGCGTAGTCCCCGTCCGGGAAGTCACGGCTTCGGACGTAGACGAGCGCCTGCGCCGCAGAGAGCTTCTGATAGCCGGGCTCGATGTGTTGCCCTTCCCGCCCAGGATTCGCCGCAGCGGCCTTGGGGTCGTCTATCTCGACGTCGACGTCTACCCACACACCTCCGAGCACATCAACGATGCGCTTGAACCCGCTGATGTTCACTTCCATGTAGTGATTCACGGGCACGTCGAGCAACTCCTCGACGGTGTCGATGGTGAGCGCCGCTCCTCCGAGCGTGTACGCCTTGTTCAGCTTCGACACGCCGTGGCCGGGTATCTCGGCTCGCGTGTCACGCGGCAGAGACAGCAGCCAGACCCTCTTGCTCCCTGGATCGACGCGCGCGAAGAGGATCGAGTCGGTGCGCGCATCCCCCGGCTTGCCCCTGTTGTCGGTGCCGAGCAGGAGCATCGTGAACGGCGGCGGCGCCGGGGACGCGTTCGCAGCACCTGTCTCCGTCACCGGCGTCAGGGCCTTTAGCGCCTTCGGATCGCTGCGGACCAGGTCGCTGTTGACCGCGTTGATGAAGAGCACGGCCCACAGGAAGAACGCGGCCAGGAGTACCGTGAAGGCGCCGGCAACGACGAGGAGCGCGCGCCACACGCGACGCTTCCTGCGTGTCCGTACGACCGCGTCCACTGCGGCATCGGTCGAGCGCTTGCCGACCGGCCGCGTGCTCTCCAGCGCGATCTCGGAGGCACGCGGCCGGTCGCGCGAGCCGCTCTTGCCGTTGCCCGAATACGAATGTCGTCCCACTGCTTCTCCGGCGGATGGTCAATCTTGCTCGAGGTCAAACCGTGACAGCTTATCGCATCGCCCGTGCCACCGTGCCCGACCCGCACGCCCCGTTGCTCTTGCGTTGCGGCGACTACGGCGCCTGCGGCCAGTCACCCCCGACGATCACGAGCACGTCGGCCTGCACCAGCGGTTGCCCTGCGGCAT
>CAYWCB010000129.1:3259-4462 GCA_964456615.1 uncultured Eubacteriales bacterium
GAGCACGTCGGTCTTGAAACCGTACATCCCTCGGCTGTCCACGATCCGTCCAAGCCTCAGATCCCGCACGACCGACTCCGCGTTGGCGCGTTTGGCGTCGTAGATGACGAGCGTCTTGTCGTACACGAACTGGTTGGCGTTGCCCACGTTCATGACTCGATAGCCGGCGCGCTTCAGAATCCGGGCCGCCTGGCCGGCGACACCCTCCCGTCCGACGCCATTCAGCACGGTCACCGTAACCGATCCGGGCGAGACTCGCCGAGAGGACACTGGAGCCTTGCCGAAGGGCTGCCCCTCGAGCATCCGCGTGGTCAGCACTCCCGCTGCGGCAATGGAGACAAGGCGCCTCTTGTCCTGGACCTGTGTGGGCACGATAGCGACCTGCGCCCGCCCCGCCGCGGCATCCTTGCCGAGCCGTCTCAACAGCGCGTCGAGCTCTGTCGCGCTCAGGTCGCTCACGGTGGTTCCGGCCAGCATGTTCGCGACGCGCGGCAGCTTGAGCAGGCCGAAGGGACCGGGGTCGGTCCGGAGAGCATCGTAGAGCACCGAGGCATCGATCATGCCTGCGACCGTTGAGGTGGTGGACGCCGAGGCCGAGGACTGTCCGGCGGGGGCAGTCTCCTCGGCGCTGCTCGAGGACAGCTTGCGCAGCGCGTCAGCGAACGCGTTTCCGTCGACCTCGACGTAGTGCCGGAGCCGCGAATCCACGAGCGCCTCGACCGCTCTCATGAGCGACGCCCGACCGCGGCTGAGCAGCACCCTTGGCGTCTCGTCCGCAGCCGCGCTCGTAGGCAAGGGGGCGTCGGGAAGGACGAGTAACCAGCTCCCCGGGCCTTCCCGGGGCTGTCGCAGGACGGCCGCGACGGCGGCCGACGCCTCGCCACGCGATCGCACGACGAGCAGGGTCAGGTCTGCGTCGTCGACCGAGAGCCGATCGATGGCCGCACGGTCCTCGCGCATGGGCCCCTGCGCGCTCGAACTCGCTGTTCTGACCGACCATGCGAACCATGCCGCCCATGTCGCCGCCGCGACCATAGCCACGATGAATCCGATGCCCAGAACGCGCCGGATCAGCCGCGCGCGGGCAACCGAATGGAGTAGGAGCTCCGGCGATTCCTCGAGGACCGGTCGGAGCGGACCTGCCGTGGCCGAGGACCTGCGATGAGAGGGTCGTGTCATGCTGCACATCCGGTCAGCCGAGGC
>CAYWCB010000129.1:4513-5761 GCA_964456615.1 uncultured Eubacteriales bacterium
CCGTGACAAGGCGCGTCTTAGTGGAAGCGGCGCTCACGAAGGAGTCTCTCGTATTCGTCGCGATCCCGATACTTGACGGCACGAGCCGGTACCCCGACGACGACGGCCAGGTCGTCGACAGTGCCGGCGACAACCGCTCCGGCGCCGATGATCGCGCCATCGCCGATCCGGGAGCCAGGCATGACGAGGACGTGCTCGCCAAGCCAGACGTTGTCGCCGATGACGACCGGCTTCTTGACGATCTCCGTATCGTACGGAAGCGCGGTCGCGCCTTCCCACCTGTGATTCACGCTGTAGACCGTGCAGTCCCTCCCGGCGTGGAAGTTATCGCCGATGGTCACGCCCCCCGAGCCTTGAATCGTCATTCCGTTGAGGTGCACGTTCGAACCCAGCGTCACGGCACCACCGCCATACACGACGGATCGCCCGCTCACGCGAAGGCCGGGACCGGCGGAGGCGACCTGGCCGCGAACGAGACGTGTGTAGTAGGCGCGCCGCATCGGCCGGAGCACGCGGTGCCAACGCGCGTGAAGCCTCGCGAGCATCTTGTCCAGTATCATCATGCTCTCGGATCGGGTGGCCCATGCTGCACGGAGTCGCTACAGCAAGACCACGTTGTCGGCACCGTTGTCGCCGAGCGCGTTGCGCGTGTCGAGCACAAGGCTCGCTCGCTTTGCTACGAGGTCGTAGTCGACGTCGCGGTGATTCGTGACGATGAGCACGGCATCGGCGTCGGCGATGTTCGCCTCATCGAGGTCCACCTGCACTACCTCTCGGCCGTCCACCTCGAAGGACGGCACGTGCGGGTCGTGGTAGACCACGTCCGCCCCCTTGGCACGCAGCAACGCGGCCACCTTGATGGCCGGGGACTCGCGCGTGTCGTCGATGTCGGCCTTGTAGGCGACCCCGAGCAGGAGGATGCGCGCTCCCGACAGAGCCTTCCTCTGCGTGTTGAGCGCGTCCATGAGCCGCTGTACGACGTGGTAGGGCATGTACTCGTTCGTCTTGCCCGCGAGTTCGATGAACTCCGTGTGGAAGTCGTACTGGCGGGCCTTCCAAGAGAGGTAGAAGGGGTCTATCGGGATGCAGTGCCCACCGAGCCCTGGGCCGGGATAGAAGGGCATGAAGCCGAAGGGCTTGGTCTTGGCCGCCTCTATGACCTCCCAGACGTTGATCCCCATGCGCTCCGACAGGATCAGCAACTCGTTCACGAGCGCGATGTTCACGCAGCGGAAGATGTTCTCGAGG
>CAYWCB010000130.1:0-5721 GCA_964456615.1 uncultured Eubacteriales bacterium
AGCGGTTTCTACGAGTTGCTCGAGAACCCCGAAGAGCACCGCATCCATACCCCCTACGGCGCGCCGTCGTCCCCTGTGATGACAGGCGCCATCGGCGGCAGGTCGGTCGCCTTCATGCCGCGTCACGGCGTGAGCCACCAGTTCCCACCGCACATGATCAACTACCGCGCGAACGTATGGGCCATGAGAGAGCTGGGCGTCAGGCGGCTCATCGGGCCCAACGCATGCGGTTCGCTCCAACCGCACGTGCACCCCGGCGATTTCGTCATCTGCGACCAGTTCGTCGATCGTACCTGCGGTCGAAATGACACGTTCTTCAATGGGCCGATCACGACGCACGTCTCTTCCGCGGATCCGTACTGTCCGGACATGCGGAAGGTGGCGATCGATGCGGCACAGGGACTCGGGATACCCGTGCATCCTGCGGGGACAGTCGTCGTGATCCAGGGGCCGCGCTTCTCGACGCGTTCGGAGTCGCGCTGGTTCGCCTCGCAGGGCTGGGAGGTTATCAACATGACCCAGTACCCCGAGGCCTATCTCGCGAGGGAACTCGAGGTGTGCTATCTGAACATCTCGCTCATCACGGACTACGACGTGGGAACGGAGAACGTGGCCCCCGTCAGCAACGAGGAAGTCGTCCGCGTGTTCACCGAGAACAACCAGAAAGTCAAGGACCTACTGTACGCGATCGTTCCCGCGTTGCCCGTCGAGCGCGCATGTCCGTGCGCTACGGCCCTTGATGGAGCCGCTTTCTAGGCCGACGGCGTGCTGGCACGGTTCTTCCGACGTGCGTAGACGATCGGCGTGATCGGCCGAAGGAGCGCCATGTTCAACCTGCCGTCGGTGCGCATCGGGACGTTCTTCGGCATCCCGATAGAGCTGAACCCTACGTGGTTCATCATCTTCGTGCTCGTGGCGGCATCGCTTGCCTTCGGCACGTTCCCCTCCGTCCCGGAATTCGCCGGGTGGGGGGCAGCCGGGTATGTCCTGGCAGGTCTATTGACCGCCATGTTGTTCTTCGCTTCGATCGTCTTTCACGAGATCAGTCACTCGCTCGTCGCCCGCTCGGGCGGTCTGAAGATCGAACGCGTCACCTTGTTCATCTTCGGCGGTGTCGCCCAGATGACCGAGGAGCCGCGAACGCCCGGCCGGGAGTTCGTCATGGCGATCGCCGGGCCATGCGCGAGCGTGCTACTCGCCGGGCTGTTCTTTGCCGGCTACACCCTCTCACGACTGGGCGACCTGCCTTCCTGGGTGTGGGGCCCGTTGGCGTATCTCGCGCAGATCAACCTGATGGTGGGGCTGTTCAACCTGCTGCCCGGCTTCCCGCTGGACGGCGGCCGGGTATTGCGCTCGGCCCTCTGGGCGGCGACCGGCAACCAGCTCACCGCCACGAAATGGGCTGCAAGGTCGGGTCAGTTCATCGGCTACTCGATGGTCGCGCTCGCGGTCTACGGGGTCTTGCGTGGCACGCTGAGCCTGATCTGGCTCGGACTCGTCGGCTGGTTCATTGCAGTGCTCGCCGATAGCGCGTACCGGCAGCAGCTGGCGAGAACGCGCCTCCACGCGACGAACGTTGCGTCGGCCATGTCACCGGCTCCGATCGTGGCACCAGGCGAGATCACACTCGAGCAGCTCGCTCACGACTTCTTCCTCGGCGGGAGACACACCCGATACCCCGTGCTGCTGGACGGACACGTGATCGGCCTTGTCTCGTTGACCGACGCCAAGCGGCTGCCGCGCGAGGCATGGGCGACGACTCTGGTGGCCGACGTCGCGAATCGTGACCTGGCAGCGCTGACCATCGCATCGGACGCGCCGCTCGACGCCGCACTCGCACGGCTTTCGACGGGACCGCCAGGGGCGCTGCTGGTGGTCTCCGGGGGTCGTTTGGTGGGCATCCTCACGCGCGCGGACTTGATCTCGCGGCTCCGTGAAAGCGAGCTGTAGCGGCTCGCATTCCCCCGTTCGGAGCGGCAGTTCCGCGTGTCGCGAACGTCTCGACCATTCGTCGGGCCTGCGGCGCCGTTCGCCCACATTCCCCTGTTCAGGTCGTTGCCCAAGTATGTAACTATTGTTACGATACCCCTACTTCGACCGGCACGAAGGGCTGACCTTGTGGTGGACGCGAACTCACAACGTATACCCGAAGGCGTGATAGAGCGTCTACCCACCTATCTCGGTGCGCTTATGCAGCTCCGCCAGGAAGGGTTCAGCACGACCTCGTCTGCACGCCTCGGCGAACTCGCGGACGTCAACCCCGCGCAGATACGCCGCGACTTGGCGCATTTCGGCTCGTTGGGCAAGCGTGGGGTCGGGTACGACATCATCACGCTGATCGATCGGATCCAGCACATCCTCGGTTCGGATCATACACACCGGATCGTGCTGGTGGGCGCGGGGCATCTCGGCTCCGCGATCTCCGCGTACGAGGGGCTTCGCGCGCGCGGCTTCCGGGTGTCCGCGATCTTCGACAACGATCCCGCCAAGATCGGTCAGCGGATCGGAGACTTGATCGTCCAGGGCATGTCGGAACTCGAGAAGACGGTCCAAGAGCAGGGCGTCCGCATAGGCGTCATCGCCGTGTCCCCCGAGGCGGCACAGACGGCGGCCGACCGGCTGTGCGAGGCTGGGGTCGCTGTGATCCTGAACTACGCTCCCACGATCGTCCACGTACCGCGGAATGTGACGTTGCACAACACGGATCCCGTAAGGGAGCTCCTTCACACGTTGTACTATCTGTCGCGGGAAGATGCCGTAGCCAGGGTATGAAGCGTGGTGGTACGCTTCCTGCGGTATGCCATCCGGGTGCACACTGCCGGTCTACGATCATCTGGGCGACACTGGGAAGTGGAGGCATCATGGCGCTGCTAGGCATCCCGGGTCTGGGAACCGGCGAACTCGTCATCATCCTCGTGATCGTGCTCGTGCTCTTCGGGCCGAAGCGTCTCCCGCAGCTCGGCAAGAGCCTCGGCAAGACGGTGAAGTCGATGCGCGAGGGCCTTGAGGGCAAGAGCGAGGAGGAGGAAGAGGACGAGCCCGTCGTCGCGGCCAAGGCGGAGGTTCCGGAGAAGCCGGAGTCGGCGAGCACGTCGGAAGACGAGGCCACAGAGAAGTAGAACGTACAGCGTGCGGGGCACGAGATGTGACTCGCGCGACTTCGCGCGATCCGGGTGCTTGTGCTCCCGTAGGATTCGAGTATACTTTCCGCGACAATCTCGGGCTGTCCGCTACATCGGGGCAGCCCTTCCGCTTGAGGCCACCACGCGCTGACGTGCGCCTTCTGGACAACGGGAGTCCCAGATGCACAAGGAGATCGCGCTCACACCCGAGGGGCAGGCAAAGCTCGAAGAGGAGCTGCACCACCTCGAGACCGTACGCAGGCGGGAGGTGGGTGAGCGTATCAAGGAGGCCAAGGAGTTCGGAGACATCTCGGAGAACTCCGAGTACGACGATGCGAAGAACGAGCAAGCGTGGGTCGAGAGCCGCATCGCCGAGATCACGCAGATCCTGGCGCACGCGACCATCATCAGCAGGCCGAAGAAGAGCGACAAGGTGACTCTCGGCTCGAAGATCCAGCTTCGAGACACCGCGAGCGGCACCGTCTTCGCCTATCAGATCGTCGGTTCCGCCGAGGCCGATCCCGCCAACGACCGCATCTCGAACGAATCGCCCGTGGGCCAGGCCGTCGTTGGCAGGAAGAAGGGCGAGCTCATCACCGTGACGACCCCCTCGGGCCGCGAGCTCGAGTATGAGGTCGTCTCCATCAGCACCCGCTAGCACATGTCCGACGTCGACAGCTCATCGGACCGCGCAGAGCTGGTAGACGATCCCTTCGCGGCGCGGCGAGCCAAGCTCGAGGCGCTTCGCGAAGCGGGCGTGGAGCCGTACCGCGACAGCTTCGACGTCACACATCGCGCGCTGCAGGTCTCGGATCAGTTCGACACGATCGAGCCCGGCGGCGAGAGCGGCGTCACGGTATCCGTGGCAGGACGCCTGGTGGCCCGCCGTGACCAGGGCAGGATCGCCTTTCTGGTGATCCGTGACTCCACCGGTGACCTGCAGCTGTTCTGTCGCGAAGACGTGCTCGGCACCGAGGCGTTCGACGCGGTGACGTCGTTCGATCTGGGTGACTGGATCGGCGCCACGGGGGAGGTCGTGCGTACCCGCAGGGGCGAGCTCTCGATAGCACCCGTGTCCATACAGATCCTGTCGAAGTCGCTCCGGCCTCTGCCCGAGAAGTTCCACGGCCTGACGGACACCGAGACCCGCTACAGACAGCGCTACGTGGACCTCATCGTCAACCCGGGTGTCCGTGATGTCTTCCTGATGCGTTTCAAGGTCATCTCGGCGATTCGCCGTTTCATGGAGTCGCGTGGCTTCCTGGAGGTCGAGACACCCATGCTGCACCCGGTCCCCGGGGGCGCGGCGGCCAAGCCGTTCGTCACGCACCACAACGCTCTCGACATAGATCTCTATCTCAGGATAGCGCCCGAGCTCTACCTCAAGCGCTTGCTCGTCGGCGGATTCGAGCGCGTGTTCGAGATCAACCGTTCGTTCCGCAACGAGGGCATCTCGGTCAAGCACAATCCCGAGTTCACGATGCTCGAGGCCTATCAGGCCTTCACGAACATGGCCGGCATGATGGAACTCACCGAATCGCTCATCACGAGCGTCGCCGAAGAGGTACTGGGCACCCTCAAGATCACGTACCAAGGTACCGAGATCGACTTCACGCCGCCGTGGCGTGTGGCGACCATGCTCGAGCTTGTGAGCGAGAAGGCCGGCGAGGAGGTGTCGTTCGCCTGCTCCCTTGAGGATCTGCGGCTGTTGTGCGCTCGGCACGAGATCCCGGTCGAGGCGGGGTGGGGCCAGGGCAAGCTCATCAACGAGCTCTTCGAGAAGCTCGTCGAGCCGGATCTCGTGCAGCCCACGTTCGTCACCGAGTATCCGCTCGAGACCTCTCCACTCGCCCGCAAGAAGCCGGGAGAGCCGGGGCTGACGGAACGGTTCGAGCTGCTCGTATGCGGTCGCGAGATAGCCAATGCGTTCTCAGAGCTCGTTGACCCCGACGACCAGCGCGAACGCTTCGCATCTCAGTCCAGCGCGAGGGCCGGCGGCGACGACGAGGCCATGGGATACGACGAGGACTACCTTCGCGCGCAGGAGTACGGGATGCCCCCGGCGGGCGGTCTTGGCATCGGCATCGACCGGCTCGTGATGCTTGTCACTGATTCGGCCTCCATCCGCGACGTACTGTTGTTCCCGCATATGCGTGCGGAGGGCCAGCTCCAGGACTGAGGCGGCGGTTCGCTCGGAATGGACGGGGTGACCCCGCGCGGACATCGGGCGCCTCCAGAATCTGAGTCCGGCGGACTCAGATTTGCTGGCACCTTGCTTGCTCCGTGAGGGGGAGTCGCCGTTCGGCGTCAGGCAGGCGAGTATACTGACATCGAATGCTCCGGCCATGTCGGGTCGTGAATGATCGGGAGGCAACGCATGTTCGAGCGGTTCACCGAGAAGGCGCGCCGGGTGATCGTCTACGCCCAGGAAGAAGCGCGCATGCTCAACCAGAACTACATCGGTACCGAGCACCTGCTCCTCGGTCTGATCAGGGAGCAGGACGGCATCGCGGCCAAGGCGCTCCAAAGCCTCAACATGTCCCTCGAGGATGTGCACGCGCAGGTCGAGGAGCTGATCGGGCGCGGAACCTTCGTCCCA
>CAYWCB010000131.1:0-5276 GCA_964456615.1 uncultured Eubacteriales bacterium
TCATCGACGCCATGGCCTCAGCGGGCGCCGGACGGATCGGAGCGTACGAGCGCTGTGCGTACTCCGCGGAGGGCGCCGGCGAATTCACCCCGCTTCCGAGCGCGTCCCCGCACATCGGAGAAGCGGGCGCCCCCACTAAAGCCGAAGAGCTGCGCATCGAGATGGTCTGCCCGCGCTCCGCCGCGTCGGCGGTCATCGCGGCGGCACGCTCCCGCCATCCGTACGAGGAGCCGCTCGTGGTGTCCGAGCCGGTCGACATCGCCCGCTCCTCTGCACGCATGGGCATGCTCTGCGAGCCTACGCGGCCCACGACGCTCGCCGACCTCGCCGGACTCGCGGCGACGACCTTCGGCGTGACGCCGCGCGTACGTGGTGACGCAGCCATGACCGTGCGCACATGCGTGACCGCCACCGGTTCGGCCGGGTCGCTCGTGGGCGACGTGTTGGCGTCTGGCGCAGACGCTCTCGTCTGCGGTGAGGTGCGATATCATGACGCCCTGGACGCCTCGGAAGCCGGCCTGGCGATCATAGAGGTCGGCCACGACGTCTCCGAATGGCCGCTCGTGGACGTGCTCGGCCGTGCCGCTCTTGCGACGCCCGGGCTTTCGGCCGAGAAGGTGAGCGTCGAGACGCCGACCGCCGGCTGGTGGACGCCCTGACAGGAGAGCACATGGACGAGGCCTCGGCGCTGTTGCAGCTCCAAGAGCAGGACCTTGAGATGCTGCGCGCCGAGCGCGCCCTCGACGAGCTGCCCGAGAAGCGGGCGATCCTGGAGGTGCGGGCCAAGCAACGCGAGGTCGAGGGCCTCAAGCGCAAGGCCGACGTGCTCGTGTCCAAGCTCGAGGCGGAGCTTCGCCGGGTCCAGGACGAGACCGAGTCGGTGACGCAGAAGATCGAGGCCGAGCAGGCGAAGATCATGACGGGGGAGATCGTCGACCACAAACAGGTCCAGCACATCTCACGCGAGCTCGATGCGCTCAAGAGACGCAACGACAAGCTCGAGATGGAGGCCCTCCAGATCATGGAACGTATCGACAAGGCCTCCGGACAGAAGGTCAAGGTCGACGAGGCGCTCGGGCAACTGAAGGCGCGCGAGGCCTCGTACGTCGAGCGCTTCAAGGAACACGGCGGGGAGCTGCAGAGCCGCATAGCGACGGCAGCGAAGCTGCGCGCGAAGCTGGCGGCGAGCCTGAGACCCGAGATACTCGAGCGCTACGAGACGCTCCGCGCGCAGAAGGCCGGCATAGGGGTCGGTCGGCTGGTCGAGGGAAGCTGCACCTCGTGCAGGGTCGAGCTGCCTGCCGGCGCCGTTTCGGCGCTGCAGGCCGGGAAGGACGTCGGCACGTGCCCACAGTGTCATCGGCTCATCGTCGTGCGCGTGGGAACGACCGGCTGATGGCTGCGGCCGCCGACGAGCCCGGTGCCACAGGCGGAGCCTCGGCTTCGCCTGCATACGTCAGCGTTACGCTCAGGACGGACGGCGGAGCCAGGGGAAATCCCGGTCCGGCTGCGGCGGCGTTCGTGCTCCAAGCGCCGGACGGTACGCCCATAGCCGAGGGCGGGCGGTTCCTCGGCGAGACCACCAACAACGTCGCGGAGTACGAGGCGCTCGTCTGGGGCCTCGACACCGCGCGCCAACTGGGGGTACGAAAGGTCTTCGTGCTCTGCGACAGCGAGCTCGTGGTGCGCCAGGTGACCGGCGAGTACCGGGTGAAGCACGCCAATCTGAAGCCTCTGTTCGTGCAAGTGCTCTCGCTGCTGCGGACGTTCGAGTCGTTCGAAGTCCGGCACGTGCGCCGTGAGGACAACACCGAAGCCGATCGCCTGGTCAACGAGGCGATCGATGTACGGGGGCAGGTCGGCGACGCGATCGCACCGGCTTCTCGGCCCAACCAACCGACGCTCTTCGGGTAGGAACGGGGGCGGGGATGTACGAGCTCACCGTCAAGGGGCACTTCGACGCGGCGCACGCGTTGCGTGGCTACCTCGGCGAGTGCCGGGAACTGCACGGTCACACGTGGGACGTCGAGGTCACGGTCGCCGCCGAATCGCTCGACGACATCGGGATCGTCTACGACTTCAAGGCGCTCAAGGACGACCTCTCGAAGGTGCTCTCCCCGTACGATCACGCCTACCTCAACGAGGTGCCCCCCTTCGACGAGCTCAGTCCGACCGCCGAGAATCTCGCGAAGGTGCTGTGCGATGCGCTCTCGGCGTGCGTGGACCCGCGCGTCCGGGTGGTGGAGGTAGCCGTCTGGGAGTCGCCGATCGCCCGGCTCACGTACCGGCCGTAGCAGAGTCGCGAGCCTCGGGCCGAAGGGGTCTCAGACAAGAGAGTGTCCCGAGAAACCTTTCCCGCGGTGATCCCTACTCCTCAGCTTCCCGTTTCACACCTTCGTGGTTCCTGGTCCTGCGGGCCAACTCGCGTCGAGCCGCTCTCTCAGGTCCCTCTCCGGCAGCTACTGGTACGCTGGCTTTCGGAACTCGCCGGGTCCAACTTCTCGGGACAGAAGTGAATGTACCCACATGCCCGAGGCGTGTCAACGAGAAAACGTCCAATCAGGCACGCTTCTGACGAATGGTACTTCTGGAGCGCCGAACGGTCGTCCTGCATGATCGGACGGCTGCTTGTCCCTTCGTCAGAGCCGTCGCGGGCAAGAAAGCGTACCATTAGCATGGTTTCGGACCGGGGTCGTGAGCTTCGGTCTTCGTTCGTCCCTGAAGCGACCGAGAGGAAGCGCCCGCCCGTGCCCACGCCGACACTCGAGGAATACCTCGAGACCATCTACAAACTGTCCCAGAAAGGTCCCGTGCGGCCCACGCAGATCGCCGAGGCGGTCGGCGTTTCCGGACCGACCGTCACGGCCACACTGAAACGCCTGGCCGCGAAGGGCCTCACGAGCCGCAAGGGGAACGAGATCTCGCTGACGGCCGAAGGGCTTGAACAGTCTCTGAACGTGGTGAGACGCCACCGCGTCGCCGAGCGCTTCCTCGTCGACGCTCTCGGGTTCGACCTCGACGAGGCTCACGAGGACGCGTGCCTTCTCGAGCACGCGCTTTCGCCACGGGTGCTGGAGGCCCTCGAGGTCTTTCTCGACAATCCGTCGGTGTGCCCCCACGGACATCCCATACCCGGCTCTGACGGCAGCGTTCGGACCGTGTCCGGCACGTCGTTGAGCGACGTCATGGCAGGTCAAGACTGCGTGGTGCTGCAACTCGCCGAGGACGACGACGAGGTGCTCTCCTACCTTACGGGCCTTGGCCTGACGCCGGGTACCCGGTTGGTGGTGAGGGAGGTGGCTCCGTTCGAGGGGCCGCTCCTGCTCGAGATCGACGGGGCCTCCTCGGCGATCGCGCACGACATGGCCGAGCGCGTTCTCGTTGCGTGCGAGCCGACCGGCTAGGGTGACGCGCAACCCTCTTCTCTGATTTCCTCTTCTGCCGCCTTTCATATCGAACATATGTTCGATATGCTGAGTGTGTCGGCTTTCTCGGATGTCACCGGATCCCTACCACTGGCCGGCTGGGGGAGGCGCCATTATGGGTCGCAACAGCGCTATCAAACACTTCGACGCGACCCCTGAGGGCCAGGCGGTCGAGCTCACGGACTCCCGGCGAGGGCGCCAACCCATCGTGCGCGAACTGCTCAGAAGCCCGTGGCTCACACGCGCTTCAGACCTGCTCAAACGTGAAGGAACGTGGTCTACGAAGCGCATCGGGCAGCCGGTGGAAGTCGTCTGGGACGCGCAGAAACAGCGCCCCGTTGCCTTCGTGCGCGACAAGCGCCTGTGGGCGGTCGATGCGGTGATCCAGACGTGGAGCGTCGAGCGGTCCTGGTGGGACCCGCGTCGACGGATCTCGCGCCACATCTGGCGGGTGATCTCGCGCGGCGGCGTCTATGACCTCGCGTTCGACCGCCTCGCGAACACCTGGCTCCTTCTCGGCATACAAGACTGACCGTCAGAGGGCGGACCGGTGCGTGGGCGTTTGCCATGAGTTCGGGATTCGTACACCTTCACGTGCACTCGACGTTCAGCTTCATGGACGGAGCGGCGCCCCTCGATGCCCTCGTCGAGCGGGCGGCAACGTTGGAGATGCCGGCGCTCGCGCTCACCGATCACCAGGGCCTCTCGGGCGCGATCCGCTTCTATCAGGCTTGCGAGAAGGCCGGCATCAAGCCCATCGTCGGCGCCGAGGTCGTGATGGAAACCGCAGGAATCGTCGGCGACGAGAGCGATCTGCCTCCCGAGAGGCGCCTTACGCTGCCCGCGAGCGTGGGCTTCGGGCGAGCGGCAGGTACGGGCTTTCACCTGACGCTGCTCGCGCAGAACCTCGAGGGCTACCGAAGCCTCTGCCGGCTGCTCTCCAAGACGCACCTGCGCGGTCCCGAGCAACCGTCGGTGGTGCGTCTCCACGATCTCGCCGAGCACGCCGAGGGGCTCATCGCTCTTTCGGGCTGCGCGAACGGAGAAGCCGCGAAGGCGCTCCTCGCAGGCGCTCCCGGGCGCGCACGGGAGGCGCTTCGCAGGCTCGCGTCGTGCTTCGAGCCCGGTGATTTCTACGTCGAGATCACGCACACGCTCACTCCCGAGTCGCCGCGGCTCGCAAGCGGGCTCGCGGGGCTCGCCGAGGACCTCGCGCTGGGAATCGTCGCCACGAACAACGTGCACTACCTGCGCCCCGAGGACTTTCGCCTGCACGACGTGCTCGCCTCGGCGAGTGCGTGCATGGCGCTTCCCGGCCCTTTCGACCGCCCCAACGCCGAGCTGTGGTTCAAACCGGCCGCCGAGATGCGGCGCCTGTTCGAAGCGCTCCCGCGCGCGTGCGATGCCACCCTCGAGATCGCCGCGCGCTGCGACCTGGAGTTGCGTCTCGGCGAGTTCCACTTCCCATCGGCGGACATACCGCGAGGTGAGACGCCGTATTCGGTGCTCGCGAAAGAAGCGTGGCGGGGGCTGGAGTGCCGCTACCGCCCGATGGTGCCCGACGCTTTGAAGCGCCTCCAGCACGAGCTCGCCTTGATCGAGCAGATGGGGTTCGCGGAGTACTTTTTGGTGGTGAAGGAGATCGTCGACTTCGCGCGCTCGAAGGGGATCCGCTATTCCGGCCGAGGGAGCGCGGGCGATTCGATCGTGAGCTACGCGCTTTCCATCACCGACGCCGATCCGGTCGCCTACGACCTGCTCTTCGAGCGGTTCTTGAACCCCGAGCGCCGGCAGATGCCCGACATCGACGTGGACTTCGACTCGGTGAGACGGGACCAGGTCATCGACTTC
>CAYWCB010000131.1:5319-5712 GCA_964456615.1 uncultured Eubacteriales bacterium
GACCGTGAACACGATGACGGCACGTTCCGCCGTTCGCACGGTCGCCCGGGCGTTCGGCCTCAAGATCGACGACGTGAACCGCCTCTCGCGTCATTTGCCGTGGGTCTCGTCACGCAAGCTTCGCGAGGTGCTCGCGACCTATCCCGAGTGCGCGCACCATCCGCTTCGCGACGAGGAGCACTGGGGCATGCTCGTCGACCTCGCCGAGCAGTTCACCGCCACGCCGATGCACCTGGGCACGCACCTCGGCGGCTTCATCATCACGCGCGAACCGGTGGCGTCGTGGACACCGCTTCAGTGGGCGGCAAAAGGCGTGGTGGTCTCCCAGTACGACAAGGACGACGTCGAGGCGCTCGGAGTCGTGAAGATGGACATCCTGGGGCTCAGGATGCA
>CAYWCB010000132.1:0-5698 GCA_964456615.1 uncultured Eubacteriales bacterium
AAGGGAACGTCGCCGAATCCACCGCCAGTCGGCGCAGAACCGCGTTGGCGAGTCCCGCAGCCTCGGGTCGGACCGACCGCACGAGCTCGACTCCTTCGCTGACGGCCACGTGGGGGTCTGCGCCGCCGAAGAGCAGCTCCCACGCCTCGATCTGCAGCGCGTCGCGGACCCGCGGCTCGACGCGGCCGGGCCGGTCGAGGAAGAGATCGAGGCACTCGTCGAGCGTTCCCACCGTCGCGATCGTGCCGTACGCGAGCCGCGTCGCCAGGGCTCCGTCCCGAGGATCGAGGTCTTGCCCTGCGCGCAGGACGGCGTCAGCGGTCTCGTGCGCGAATGCCTGTCGCTCGCGGACTCGTGCAACGATCTTGAGCGCCGCGGCGCGGGCAGGTGATGCGCTCACGACACGCCGCTCCAGGGAACGTCTCCTTCGATATCGGTGCCGCACAGCCAGGCGCTTGCGGCCATCCGCTTGCGGCCTTCGGGCCTGACGGTAAGAATCTCGACGGTCCCCTGTGGAGTGCCCAAGAGTAGCGTTCCTCCGAGGCGCCGGGCGACCGACGGCGGGACGTCGGCGTCAGACGCGACCGCCCTCGACGCCGTGAGAACGTGCCCTGCGACGACAAGGCGGGCAGGCGCCTGCCTTGTCGAAGCCTTCACGCGCCGCACGAGCTCGGTTGCCGGCAGATCCGGCGAGAGACGTACATCCTCCTTGGTGACCTTCTCGGCGTAGGTTGCACCGGCGTCGTCTTGGGCCTGCCAGTGACAGGTGCCGGCTTCCACACGCTCGAGCGTCAGCACAAGCGCTTGCGCGCCGAGCACAGAGAGCTCCTCGGTCAGCTGCTCGGCGGTCTTGTCGGCGATCGGTGTCTCGACGGCCTCGCAAAACGGCCCGGTGTCGAGCCCCTCCTCCATGCGCATGATCGAGACCCCCGTCACGTCATCTCCGGCCAGGATGGCGCGCTGGATGGGAGCGGCGCCGCGCCACCTGGGGAGCAGGGAGGCGTGGACGTTCACGAACCCGTGCGCGGGCACCGCGAGCACCTCTGCGGGCAGGATCATGCCGTAGGCGGCGACGACGCCGATATCCGGCTCGAGGTGCCGTAGCGCGTCGTGCTCGGCCGGGTCGCGCAGAGTTGCCGGCATGCGTACCTCCAGACCCAGCTCGAGCGCGGCCTGCTTCACCGGCGACGGACGCGTCTCGCCGCCGCGCCCGGAGACGGCGTCGGGACGCGAGTAGACGGCGACGACGTCGTGCGCCTCGGCGACGGCTGTGAGAGAGGGTACGGCGAAGACCGGCGTGCCCATGAAGACGATCCGCACTCCGCCGTCTCCCCTCTCCTGGATCGCACGACCGACGAAACACCGGGGCCATGCGGGGGACTCGCGTCCTGTCCTAGATGGTGGACGTCGCGAGTTCCATGTATCGCCGAATGGCCGCCTTGCGTTCCTCGGGCGACGTGCGATCGATGATGAGGATGCCGTCGAGGTGGTCGACCTCGTGCTGGAGGAGTCTCGCGTGGAGGTCGGCCGCCTCGATCCGGACCGTCTCTCCACTGAGGTCTTCGGCCTCGCACACGATCTCTCGCGAGCGCTCGACGGGAACCGTGATCCCCGGCAGAGACAGACATCCTTCCTCGTCCAAGATCTTGTCGGACGAGATCCCCACGATCCTCGGGTTGCACAGCGCGACGAGCCCCTCGCCCTCAGCGAGGTCGTACACGATGACCCGCTTCATGATCCCGATCTGCGTGGCGGCCAGCCCGATCCCCGGAGCGTTGTACATGGCATCCGCCATGCGATCGCACAGTACCTTCAGGTCGCTCTCGTCGAACGCGTCGACCTCTTCGGCACGTTGCTTGAGGGCAACACTTGGATGGGCGAGCACTTCTTCCATGGCTTCGGTGGGTCTCCGTACGTCTTCGTGCGCGGGGTTCGCGGATGCAGGCATTCCGCGGGCTGTCTTCGCAGCTTGAGACAGCAAGTCGCTTGCCTGACAGACATTCTATCGCGCATCCCCACTCGCCCTCATGCCGGGGATCGCGAGGCCAGCCTCGGGCGGGGGCCGGCGGCGCATGCCTAGAGCACGTCGACGGGGTCGATGTCGGCGGTCATCGAAACGCCGGTCTCGCGTGGCGCGGAGCGGAGCATGGTCGTCAGGGGTGGTCCGAGGCGCGCGTCGGGCGGCGCCTTGACGAGCAGATGCCAGCGCCAGTTTGCCTTGAGGCGCGAGAGCGGGGCGGGGCTCGGACCGACGAGCGCCCAGTCCGCGGGGATCGCCTCGATTGCGGCCTGCCCGAGCGCCTGGGCAGAACGCGCGACGCTCGCCGCGTCCTTGCCCCACACGAGCAGGTTCGCCAGTCTGCCGAAGGGCGGATACCCGAGTTCTCTCCGTGCGGACCGCTCGGCCGCGAGGAACGCCGAGCGGTCATGGATCGAGACGGCTCGCATGGCGGGGTGCTCCGGCCAGTACGTCTGGACGACCACGTGCCCGGGGCGCTCCCCCCTGCCACCTCTACCGGCAACCTGTTCGAGAAGCTGGTAGGTGCGCTCGGATGCGCGGAAGTCCGGAAGGTGCAGGGTCGTATCCGCGTCTATCACGGCGACGAGAGTCACGTCCGGGTAGTCGAGCCCCTTGGCGATCATCTGCGTGCCGAGCAACACGCCCGGGCCTTCGATGCCCTCGAACGCCGCGAGCGCACGCTCGTGGCCCCCCTTTCCCCGCGTCGTGTCGGCGTCCATGCGCACGACCGGCACGCCAAGCATGTGCGCCTCGAGCTCGGCTTCCACCCTTTGGGTGCCCGCACCGAACTTGCGCAGGTAGGGGCTGTCGCAGCGCGGACACGCGACGGGGACCGCGCGAACCGCCCCGCAATGATGACAGGCGAGGCGCGAGCCGACTTCGTGGAAGGTGAGGGACGTGGCGCACGAGTCACAATGAGGGACGTGGCCGCACTCCCTGCAGAGCAGGAAGGACGCGAACCCCCGGCGGTTGAGGAACATGACCGCCTTCTCGCGCCGATCGATGGTCGCGGCGAGTCTGTCGAGCAGCGGGCGCGAGAACATCGAGCGGTGGCCGTCGGCGAATTCGCGTCCCATGTCGACGATCTCGACGGACGGGAGGCTTCGACCGGACACGCGTTCGGGTAGCGACACGCGAGTCCATCCGCCAGTCTCGCATCGCTCCAGGGCCTCGAGGGAGGGCGTGGCGCTCCCGAGGACGAGCGCCGCGCCGTGGGCCTGCGCGAGCCGCACGGCCACGTCGCGGACGTGATAGCGGGGAGCCGAGCTCTGCTTGTAGGACGGCTCGTGCTCCTCGTCGATGACGATGAGACCGAGCTCCCTGAGAGGTGCGAACAGAGCGGAGCGGGCACCGACGACGATGTGCGCCTCTCCCGACCGCACCCGGTCCCACTGGTCGAAACGCTCGCCTGGAGACAGCCGGGAGTGCAACACCGCGATGTCGTCGCCGAATCGGGTCCGGAACCTTCCGACCGTCTGCGGGGTGAGCGCGATCTCCGGGACGAGCACGCACGCGGTTCTACCGCAGGCACGGCTCATCTCGATGGCCTGCAGATACACCTCGGTCTTCCCGGAACCCGTGACTCCGTCGAGCAGGACCACCCCACCCGAGGCGCGCGCCGTCTCGATTGCTGCGAGCGCGGCGGATTGGCCGGGCGTCAGGTGCGCCGGGCGCGGGGCGGGACGTCTCTCCATGCCGATGTCACGGACGCGACGCCGGTGCTCGATCTCGACCACACCGAGGTCTGCGAGTCTGCGCAGGGGGGCATCGATCGCACCTAGGTCAGCCGAGAGCTCGGCAACGCGTACCGGGCCTTGGGCGAGCGCGTCGAGGATCGCACGTTGCATCGTGGCGTTGGGCTTGGGCGTGAAGCCCGCTGAGGTCGTCGTGAGAGATGCCCAGCGGTCGTCGACGGGCCCGACGTCGGGCCGCCGGAGCGTCCAGCTCTCGCCTGCAGCCACCGCGACCTTCGCCAGTCGGGGCGTCCCCCCCGGCGGCGTGAAGAGCCTGACGGCCTCGGAGAGCGGCGCCGCGTATTCCTCTGCGATCCACCGCGCGACACTCGCACCTTCCGGTCCGAAGCAAGGCCCGCCGAGGACGGCGCGCACCGGCTTGATGCCCTCGTGTGCCGTCGACTCCGCGTAACCCAGGACGTGGCCCACGGCCGGTCGGTTGGCGAAGTCGACGAGCACGCACGATCCGACAGCGACCTCGCCGAGGTCGTCCGGCACGAGGTAGTCGAAGTGCGTGTCCAGCTCGCGCGTCGGGATGTCGACGACGACGTGCGCTATCAGGATCGGATACGTCGTCGCGGCGGAGCCGCTATCGGTTGGGACCTGCATCACCTCAGCATAACGAAGGCCACCGACACCGACAGTCAGCGGCCTGCGAACGAATCGTCCAGGAGAAGCGCCCGTCCGGGTGCGTGGCTCGGGTGACTCGCGCGCGCCCGGACTGGGGCTGGGGTCGTGGTCCTCTCGGAACCTAGTTCTCAGCCAATCCGGCGGCGTCCTTGAGTTCGTCCACGCGGTCGGTGCGCTCCCATGTGAAGTCCTTGTCGGCGCGCCCGAAATGCCCGTACGACGCGGTCTTGCGGTAGATGGGACGGCGCAGGTCGAGGTCTCGGATGATCGCCCCCGGCCGCAGGTCGAATACCTCGAGGACGGCCTTCTCTATCTGTCCGACAGGAACCGTCTCGGTCCCGAACGTCTCCACCAGGACGGAGAGCGGATGCGCAACGCCGATCGCGTACGCGACCTCGATCTCGCATCGCTCGGCAAGGCCCGCCGCCACGACGTTCTTCGCAACCCAGCGGGCCGCGTACGCGGCGGAGCGGTCTACCTTCGTGCAGTCCTTGCCCGAGAAGCACCCGCCGCCGTGACGGCCCATCCCACCGTAGGAGTCGACGATGATCTTTCGGCCCGTAAGTCCGGTGTCGCCCATGGGACCCCCCACGACGAAGCGTCCGGTCGGGTTCACGAAGACATCCGCGTTGCCGTAGTCGATGCCCTCGAGGTCGAAGACCGGCTTGATGACGTGCTCAACGAGGTCGGGCTTGAGGAGGTCGTCGATGCTCACGCCGTCGGCGTGCTGGGTGGAGATGAGGATCTTCTCCACGGCGACGGGCTTGTCGTCGGCGTAGCGGACCGAGACCTGCGTCTTGCCGTCGGGGCGGAGGTAGTCGAGCACCTCGCCCTTGCGGACGGCCGTCAGGCGCTCGGCGAGCCGGTGAGCGAGGTAGATCGGCATCGGCATGAGCTGGCTCGTCTCCTTGCAGGCATAGCCGAACATCATGCCCTGGTCGCCTGCGCCGACAAGATCGAGCGGGTCGACACCTTCGCCGTGCTGCACTTCGTAGGACTCGTCAACGCCCATGGCGATATCGGGGCTCTGCCCGTGGATCGCGGTGAGCACGCCGCACGTCTCGTAGTCGAAGCCGTACTTGGCGCGGGTGTAGCCGATGTCGCGTACGACGTCGCGCACGACCATCGGGATGTCGATGTAGGCATGAGTGCGCCATTCGCCCGCCACGACGATGAGACCGGTGGTCGTGAGCGTCTCGCATGCGACGCGGACGAACTCGGGGTCGGCTTTCGATCCTTTGTCGGTCACGTAGCCCTCGGCGGCGAGCTCGGCCTCCCGAGCGATGATCGCGTCGAGGATCGAGTCCGAGATCTG
>CAYWCB010000133.1:0-2847 GCA_964456615.1 uncultured Eubacteriales bacterium
CGATGGCCGTGAGCAGTGGACGAGTCACAGGCTTCACCACGGGCCTGCGCACGCGCCGTGTGGCCAGTCTGGTGCCGCGAGTGTCGGCGATTCCCTTGCGCCTGAGGCCAACGGCTCGCCGGGGGATGCGAAGCACGCGGCGCTTCGCGTGGCTGCCCCAGGTCGTCTGCTCGATGGCGATGTACTCCCGGCGCTTCTTGTCCTTCCACCCGCCGAAGATCGATACGTGGCCGGGCCTGAGCACGGCGTCGCCGGGTTTGAGCGAAGAGATCGGCACGCGACGGGCTCTCGCGCTGATGGTACGGCTCGAGTACGAGCTGCCGAGCTTCCAGGCCATGGAGACGAAACCGGAGCAGTCCCGGCGATAGCCCTGGTAGTAGCTGCGCTGGCTGTACGACACGCGGCGCTTCACCCACGAGCCGGCACGATTGAGGACCTCCCGGCGCGTGATCGCGCCTGCGGAGTCGAGGAACACGCTGAATAGAAGAACGACTGACAATGACGAAATGAACAGCATGCGGCTTCTAAGAGCCGTCTTGGAGAACGCGCTTCCCCGTACCTTCACACGGTCGCCTCTCGCTTGGCTGCACTACGTCCGGGAGCCGTCTCCGCCTCGGCGGTCGGTGTCCCGTACGTGCCCTACGGCCTCCGGGAATGCGATGAGATGCTGCGGCTGGAGGCAGGGCCGAAGGGGGACGTAAGCGAGCCGGGTGCCATTTCCGAGAAGCACGCAGGCGCGGGTATTCGAACCCCGGGCCTGGTATCGGCCGTTCTGGACCTAGTGTTGAGCGCTAGTGGTGCTCCTTGCCCTTCGTCGCAGGAGGCGTCGTGATGGCGACGTGGTGCGTCTCCGGTGCGACGTGCGCGGCCTTCGGCACGGTGATCTCGAGGACCCCGTCGCGGAATCCGGCCTTGATGCGCTTCACCTCGGCGCCTGCCGGCAGGCGCAGGCTCCGCTGGAACGTGCCGTACGAGCGCTCCCGTACGTAGTAGTCCTCGTCCTTCGTCTCGCGCTCCTCACGACGCTCGCCCTTGAGTGTGAGCATGTCCTCGGTCACCGAGATATCCACGTCCTCAGGCTTCACGCCCGGGATCTCGGCCCGGATGAGCAGGTCCTCACCCTCCCGAATCACGTCGATCGTTGGCGTCAGCAGCGCCTCGCCCGGAAGAACGCGGCGCGTCGGAAGCACCCAACCGCCGAGATCCGAGAAGAGCCGACTCATGTCGCGTTGCAGACTCGCAAGGTCGTTGAACGGGTCCCATCTGACCAGCGACTCCATCGAGTTCACCCCCTTCGGTGACTCGGTTCCCGCAGCTGTTCCGCGGGTCTTCAGTATGTATATACCCCGAAGAAACCGCTGCTAGATGTGGCAAGCGGTGGCAATCCGGGTAGAGTATGTGGGTGGCCGCCGAGGGGCAGGGCTGACGTGTGGCCGACGCTCTGCGGAGGCGATCCGGCAGGGCGAGGGAGAGGTGCATGAACGACTGGACGGGATGGTACGACGCCCTGGCGAAGCCCTCCTGGACGCCGAGTCCGGCTGTCATAGGCACCATCTGGACGGCGCTCTACCCGATCATCGCGGTCGCGTTCGGAGCGATCGTCGTGAAGGTGTGGCGAGGGGACCTGCCGAAGGCGGTGCTCGTACCGGTTGTCCTCAACGTCATCGCGAACGCCGCGTTCACGCCTATCCAGTTCGGTCTGCGAAATCTGCCGCTCGCCGCCGTCGACATCCTGGTCGTCCTCGTCACCATCGTCTGCGTGATGGTGCTCGTGTGGCCAAGTTCGCGTTGGATAGCGGTGGCGCTCGTGCCGTACCTGGTCTGGGTGTCGATCGCGACGGTCCTGCAACTCTCGATCACGTTCGCGAATCGCTAGGTGCTACGCTTCGGGCTGTCTCGAGGCGCGAAGGGGTTGAGGAGGCGGAGACGGCATGCGTGTCGCGCTCGCGCAGGTCAACGTGACGGTCGGCGATATCGGCGGGAACGTGCGTCGCATCCTCGAGGCCGTTGGCCGGGCCGAGGCGGAAGGCGCCGGGTTCACACTGCTTCCGGAGCTCGCTCTCACCGGCTACCCCCCGGAAGACCTGCTCCGCAAGGACCATTTCGTCGAGGACAACCTCGACGCGCTCGAGCAGGTGGCCGCAGGCTGTCTGCACTCGACGCTCGTGGGCTTCGTAGACCGCGTCGACGATGACTTGTACAACGCCGCCGCACTGTGCGGCAACAGCCGCGTCCTGCACGTCTATCACAAGCGCCGGCTTCCAAACTATGACGTGTTCGACGAGCGCCGCTACTTCGTGCCCGGCGAAAGCCAAGGGCTCGTGGAGTTCGGCGGGACGATGTTCTCCACCACGATCTGCGAGGACATCTGGGTGCCCGAGCTCGTTCGTGCGGACGTGGAGAGCGGCGCGTCAGTGCTGTTCAACATCTCGGCGTCGCCCTACCACGCGGGCAAGGGTCAGGAGCGAGAGGACATGCTCCGCGAACGGGCGCGCGAGGCAGGCGTGTGGCTGGCCTACTGCAACCTTGTGGGCGGGCAGGACGAGCTCGTCTTCGACGGCCGGTCCGTGGTCATCTCGCCGTCCGGCGAGGTCGTAGCCAGAGGCGCGTCCTTCTCCGAAGACCTCGTGATCGCCGACTTCGAGCCCGGGGCCAGGCTGGGAGCGTCCGGGCACCTCCGACCGATGCCGGATCGAGACGAGGAGGTCTACGAAGCGCTCGTCCTCGGCCTGCGCGACTACCTCGGCAAGAACGGGTTCTCGGACGTCGTCCTCGGGCTCTCGGGTGGGATCGACTCCGCGCTCACGGCGACGGTTGCGGTGGACGCGATCGGCGCCGAGCGCGTCC
>CAYWCB010000133.1:2952-5676 GCA_964456615.1 uncultured Eubacteriales bacterium
CGCGCCCACGGCGTGATGATGCCGTCGCGCTACTCCTCGGCGGGGAGCGTGGAGGACGCGCGTGCGCTGGGGGAGAGTCTCGGCATCGACCTGCTCGAGATCCCCATCGAGGGCCCGTTCGGTGCCTTCGAGGCAGCTCTCGGCCCGGTGTTCGAGGGGTGCGAGACGGACGTGACCGAAGAGAACCTGCAGGCGCGCGTGCGGGGAACCCTTCTCATGGCGCTCTCGAACAAGCTCGGCCGGATCGTGCTCGCCACCGGCAACAAGAGCGAGCTCTCGGTGGGCTACTCGACGCTCTACGGCGACATGGTGGGCGGGTTCGCGCCGATCAAAGACGTCTTCAAGACGCGTGTATACGACCTCGCGCGCTGGCGGAACGCCCATTCGCGACGTGGCGACGACACCGCGGTGGGGCGCGGACCCTCGGGTCCTCTGGTTCCCGAGTCCACGCTGGAGAAGGCGCCGTCGGCAGAGCTTCGGCCGGACCAGACCGACCAGGACACGCTCCCGCCCTATGACGTGCTCGACGCCATCCTCGAGCGCTACATAGAGCGGGACGCGTCGCAGGAGTCGATCGTAGCCGATGGATTCGAAGCCGAGACGGTGGCGCGCGTCTGCCGCATGGTCGACGCTTCGGAATACAAGCGCCGCCAGGGCCCGATGGGTATCCGCGTGACGCCGAGGGCGTTCGGCAAGGACCGGCGTATGCCGGTCACGAACCGATACGGACGCTGAGTTGGACGGCCTTTCGGGCTGAGGACCGTGCGGGCGAGGTCCAGTGGAGTCCGGGAGCGTCGCGCATCCGGGTGCGCTATCGTTGCACCGGCGTGGTCCGTGCGCTCGACGATTCCCTGCATGCGGTCCGTGCACGGGTCGGGGAGGGAGCCCGCATGATCAAGGTCGCGGTTTGGGGCACCGGGATGATGGGGCAGGGGCTCCTCGGCTACATCCTCGATAGGCCCAGGGACGTCGAGCTCGTGGGTGCGGTCGTCACGAATCCCACCAAGGAGGGCAAGACCGTCGGCGAGCTCATCGGGCGCGACTGCGATGTGCGCATGACGACCGATCACCAACGTGTGCTCGCCGAGAAGCCCGACGTCGTCTGCATCTGTACGCAGAGCAACCTCGACGAGATCACGGGTCAGGTCGAGCCGTCGGTGAAGGCCGGCGCGGACGTGCTCTGCATCGCCGAGAAGCTCGCGTACCCATGGGCGAGCGATCCTGCGTGGGCCGAGAGGTTCGACGCGCTGGCGAAGGAGCGCGGCGTGAGCATCCTCGGCACCGGCGTCAATCCGGGGTTCGTGCTCGACGCCCTCATCGTGGTGTGGAGCTCGATATGCCTGCGCATCGACAAGATCGAGGCGGAGCGCGTCAACGACCTCTCGCCGTTCGGGCCTACGGTCATGAAGGGGCAGGGCGTCGGCACGACGGTCGAGGGATTCGAACGAGGTGTGACCGATGGGAGCATCGTAGGGCACATCGGCTTCCCTGAATCGATCCAACTGATCGCCAAGGCTCTCGGCTGGGGGGTGGACCGCGTCGAGGAGACGCGCGAGCCCGTCATCACGACCGTCGAGCGTTCGACCCCGCACGTCCGCGTGGCCCCGGGCGACGTCTGCGGCTGCCGGCACGTCGGCAAGGGCTTCGTTGGCGGCGAGCTCAAGATCGAGCTCATCCACCCGCAACAGATCCAACCCGAGGCCGAAGGCGTCGAGACGGGCGACTACATCCGTATCTTCGGCGACCCGAATGTGAACATGGTGAACGCGCCCGAGATCCCCGGCGGCAAGGTACGTACGCAAGTACAGGCAACTACATCCCGCTCATCGGCGCGGCACCGGCCGGCATGCTCACCGTCGTTGAGATGCCGCTTCCGCGCTTCTGGGAGCCCACGAAGTAGGAGGTGCGCGTTGCCGGCCGTCGAGCGTTGTGCCGCGGGAGACTGGGTCGAGGTCACAGCGGTCCTGGTCGAACCCGCCGAAAGGGCGAGTGGGCTTCCTGAGGAGACTGCCGAGAAGCCTCTCGTGATGTGGGTCAAGGGGTTCGCGCGCTCGGAAGCGTTGCTCGGCGAGAACCTCGAGATCGAGACGATGACCGGTCGGGTCGTGACGGGTGCGCTCTCGGCGGTGAACCCCGGGTACACGCATGCGTTCGGCAGGCCGGCGCCCGAACTAGTGCGCGTCGGAGGCGACCTGAGGGTCCGGATCGCGGCGTATCGCGCAGGGGCGGCCGCGGGCGTGGCGCCCGAGGCCGCCGAGGATGCCGCCAAGGGCGGTGACGTCTGATGGTGCGCGCCTCCGACGCGATCATGGCGCGGCGCGGTGAGATCATGAAGCGCGCGCTCGGCATGGACTACGCCGAGTTCGAGCGCACACCCATCGCGTTCGACTATGAGCGCATGATGGCGGCCCACGGCTACTCGCTCGAGGACATCATCGGTATTCAGCGCATGGGTGGCGTTGGCGACACGCCGCTGCTCGAACTTCGAAATCTCACCGACCTCGTGCGCTCGTACGCCGAACCGGGCCACGGCGCGCGCCTTTTCGTGAAGGACGAGGCCGCGAACATGGCGGGCTCGTTCAAGGACCGCCGTGCGAGCGTGAGCATCCACGTCGCGCGCGAGAAAGGCTACGAGGGGGTCATCGCCGCAACTAGCGGGAACTACGGCGCCGCGGTCGCGAGCCAAGCGGCTCGCGCGAGCTTGAAGTGCATCATCTGCCAGGA
>CAYWCB010000134.1:0-5665 GCA_964456615.1 uncultured Eubacteriales bacterium
TATCAGCGCCGTCGGGGCCGACTACCTGAAGAGCCTGCTCCACGCGGGAGCCTAGTGACGGAGAGGGATGGCCGATGCTCGCCGAGGAGAACCATATGACCGACGTGAACACGACCTGGGACCGCGTCCTCGGCGTTGTCCGGCGTGAGCTGACCACCCCGGTCTACAAGACCTTCTTCGAACACGCCCGTCCGGTGTCGCTCGAGCCCGACGGCCCGTTCGTGATCGGCGTGCAGAGCGAGTTCGCCCGGGACTGGTTCGAGACCCGGTACTCGAGCCTTCTCCGTTCCGCCGTAGCGCAAGTCACCGGAAGGGACATCGACACCAGGGTCGTCATCGACAGCGAGGCGGGCGGTGACGAGCAGGCGGATCAGTCCGCCGAACACGCGGAGAGCGACCCTGACGTCGACCGGCTCTCGCTCGAGATGGACGCCTCTGAGGAGAAGCGCGTCCAAGATGCTTCCGCAGGCGACTTCGTCGCGCGCTACACCTTCGACACCTTCGTCATCGGCGAATCCAACCGCTTCGCATGCACCGCCGCGCTCGCGGTCGCGGAGGCCCCCGGGCTCTCATACAACCCGCTCTTCATCTACGGCGGCGCGGGCCTCGGAAAGACCCATCTGCTGCAGGCCGTCGGGCACTACGTACGCGGGAACTACCCGCACAAGAAGGTCGTCTACGTCTCCACCGAGCAGTTCACGAACGAGTTCATCAACTCGATCCGCGACCGCACCTCGAACCGGATAGACGGCTTCCGCCTCCGCTATCGCTCCTCCGACGTACTCCTTGTGGACGACGTGCAGTTCCTCAAGGGCAAGGAGGGCATCCAGGAGGAGTTCTTCCACACGTTCAACGCGCTCCAGCAGTCGGGCAAGGCGGTCGTTCTCTCCTCGGACAGACCTCCCAAGGAGATCGCGACGCTCGAGGACCGCCTCCAGAGCCGCTTCTCGATGGGGCTGATCACCGACATTCAGCCGCCCGACCTCGAGACCCGCATCGCGATCCTCCGCCGCAAGGTCGAGGCGGACCACCTCGTCGTCCCCGACGACGTGCTCGAGTACACTGCGGGGCTTGTGTCCTCGAACGTGCGGGAGCTCGAGGGTGCTCTCACCCGGGTCGCCGCCTACGGCTCGCTCTCCCGCCACCCCGTCGACCTCGATCTCGCGAAGACGGTGCTTCAAGACGCGTTCCCGGAGCGGACCACCCGGCCCATCCCGGTCTCTTCCATCCAGCGGGAGGTCTGCAAGTACTACTCGATCAGCCACACCGAACTCGTGAGCAGCAAGCGGTCGCAGAACATCGTGTACCCTCGGCAGATAGCCATGTACCTCGCGAGAGAGCTCACCGACCTGTCCCTGCCCAAGATCGGGGAGGAGTTCGGCGGGCGGGACCACACGACGGTCATGCATGCGACGAAGAAGATCCAGAAGCTACTGAGCGCGCAGCGCGAGGTCTACAACCAGGTACAGTCCCTCACGACGACAATCCGCCAGCACGCCTGATGTCAGCACCTGTTGATATGTGTGTGGGCAACTCGTGGCTTCCTTGTTGTGGAAGACCTCTCTCCTGTGGATGCCCCCATCCGCCTGGGGACGCTGTGGACGGGCACGAATCCTTCTCCACAGTCCAAATCGAATGGCGGCGCCTTCTCTGAGCATGGAGTTCTCGACTCGTCCACATATGCACAGGGCCTAGTACTGAGATGATTGTCATGTAGATACGGAGGGAAACAGTAGATGAGATTCAGCGTCGCTCGAACCGAACTGTCCGAGGTCCTGGCCGTCGCCGGCAAGGGGCTCTCCGCGCGATCGACCCTTCCTATCCTCTCGGGACTCCTCGTCACGTGTGAGGGTGGAGTCGTCACGCTGCAGAGCACGGACCTGGAGATATCGGTGCAGACAAAGCTGAGCGCGCTCGTCGAGGCGGAAGGAAGCACGGTCCTTCCCGGACGACTTCTGACCGACATCGTGCGCAACATGCCCGAGGCAGCCATATCGGTCGTCCTTGAGAGGGACCTGGCCATCATCTCCGGGGCCAGCGCCTCCTTCACGGTGAAGACGCTCCCGCCCGACGACTTCCCCAAGTTCCCGACCGTGTCCGTTGAGAAGAGGATCTCGCTTCCTACCGACGTGCTCTCCTCGGTCGTGAGACAGGTCTCAAGAGCGGTCAGCCGAGACGAAACGAGGGCGATCCTGACCGGCGTATTGATGTCGGTGGACGGGCCCACGGTGCGTATGGTCGCCACCGACTCGTACAGGCTCGCCCTGAGAGAGGCGGAAGTGGAGGGCGCCGCGGAGAACCTCGAGGTGATCGTTCCCGGCAAGGCGCTCGAGGAAGTGACGAAGCTCATCGCGGGTACGGAGACGGTGGGAATGGGGGTCTCGGAGAACCAGATCGTCTTCGAGTTCGGCGAGACGACCTTCGTCACACGAAGGATCGAAGGGACGTTCCCCAACTACAAGCAGCTCATCCCGAAGGAGAAGGAGACCGTCGTGAGGGTGCCTTCCGAGGAGCTCGTGGCGGCGGTGAGACGCGTGTCGATCATGGCACAGCACAACACGCCGCTTCGCCTCTCGGTGCACTCCGAGGACCAGACGCTCAGTCTGAGCGCGACCACTCAGGACGTGGGAGACGCGTCGGAAGACCTCATGGCCAAAGTGGAAGGGCCCGACGTGGAGATAGCGTTCAACCACGCATTCCTCATGGACGGGCTGTCCTCAATCGGCTCGGAAGACACCCTGATAGAGATCGTGAGCCCGCTCAAGCCGGGCGTCTTCAGACCTGCCGACACGGAGGGGTACCTCTACCTGCTGATGCCGGTCCGGCTGAGCTAGCGGACCGCGAGTGCGCGTCAGGATACGCCGCCTGGAGCTCACCGACTTCAGGAACTACGAGTCCTTCGCTCTCGAGCCGGCTGAAGGGCTGACCATACTCGTCGGCCCGAACGCGGTCGGAAAGACGAACATCGTCGAGGCCATAGAGTTGGTCACCGAGACCTCCTCGTTCCGCAACCCGGCGTGGTCGGAGGTGGTGAGACGGGGAGCGGCCAGAGCCATCGTGGTGAACCGCGCTCAGGCGGAGTCGGGAAGCCCGGTAGACATCGCCCTGACGGTGGAGGGCGGCCGCAGGGCGTACCGGGTGAACGGGACCCCGAGGAGAGCGGTGGCGGACGCGGCCGGGCACGTGCCGGCGGTCGTGTTCACACCGGAGGATCTGCGCATCGTCAAGGACGGGGCCGACAGGAGGCGGGCGGCGGTGGACGCGGTGGGGACACAGGTCTCGCGACCGTACGCGAAGCTGAAGGCCGAGTACGACAGGGTGCTCCGCCAGCGGAACGCGCTTCTCAAGGAGCAGGGCACCACAGACGAAGAGCTCAGACCATGGACAGAGCTTCTGGCGAGGAGGGGGGCCGAGTTGAGCTCGAGGAGAGAGGCGCTCGTAGCGAGAATCGCCCCGCGCGTTTCAGCGGAATACGGGATGCTGAGCCAGGGTGAGGGCCTCGCGGCCCGGTACGAGAGCGCGTGGTGGGAGAGCGGCCCCGCCGAGGAGACGGCGATGCTCGAGCGCCTGCACGAGAGGCGCGCCGAGGAGCGAGCGCGGCGCACCACCCTCGTCGGGCCGCACAGGGACGAGGTCCGGTTCGAGATCGGGGGCGCGGGCGCACGGGAGTTCGCATCGCAAGGGCAACAGCGCACCGCGGCACTCGCGTGGAAGCTGGCCGAACTGGAGGTCGTCGAGGAGCTGTCGGGGACCACGCCCGTGCTCCTGCTCGACGACGTGATGTCCGAGCTCGACGAGGACAGGCGCCTCGCTCTCGCCGAGCGCGTAGGCAAGCGGACGCAGACGATCATGACCACGACGAACCTCGGCTACTTCGACGAAGCGTTCATCGACCAGGCGAAGATCGTTCAGCTCGCGAGAGACGGGTAGGGCGGTGCGCAAGCGCAGCGGACAGACGACGCTTGGCGACGAGCTCGGCAGGTACTTGAGGCGGGTCGACCGCAGCGGAGGCCTTGCGCGGGCGCGCGTGGCAGAGGTGTGGGCCGACGCGGTCGGGCCGGAGATCGCGCGCCACACCTCAGGGCTTCGTATGCGCGAGGGCGAACTCGTTGTCGACGTGGATTCGCCCGTCTGGGCGACGGAGCTCTCCGCCCTCTCTACCCAGCTCGCCCGGAGCCTGAATGAACAGCTCGGTCAGGAACTGGTCAGGTCCATGCGCTTCTCTGTGTCGAAGAGGGTCGAGCAGGAGCGCGCGCGGGAAGCACGGGAGCAGGAGAGCGACAGCTTCTACGCAGAGGACAAGGTCGAGCCGCAGCCGCTCAGCGAGGCCGAGATCGAGCAGGCGCGAGCGAGCGCGGCGGCCATCCGAAGCCCCGAGCTGAGAGAGGCGGTCGTGCGCGCCACCGTGAAGGACCTCGAGTGGAAGCGCGGCCTCAACAGAAGAGATGCCGAACGGGGGGCCTGAGCAGGGGAAACGAGGCGCTGCACAGGTGTCATCACCCCTACCGGTTGTGCTAGAATCGGTAGGGCAACCACAAGATGTCGTGGTTTCCCGCGGGCGAAGCGCCCTCTTCCAATGAGTTCCAGCGACAAGGAGTTCGCGTGTCCGCAAAGAGCACGTACACCGGTCGGGACATCCAGGTACTCGAGGGCCTCGAGGCCGTTCGCAAGCGGCCCAGCATGTACATCGGCTCCACGGGGCCCAAGGGGCTGCACCACCTCGTCTACGAGGTAGTGGACAACTCCGTCGACGAGGCTCTCGCCGGTCACTGCACGAACATCGACGTGACGATCCACACCGATAGCTCGGTCACCGTCATCGACAACGGCCGCGGCATCCCGGTCGACAACGTGCCCAAGTACCGCAAGCCCGCGGTCGAGGTCGTGCTGACCGTACTGCACGCGGGCGGCAAGTTCGGGGGCTCGGGATACAAGGTCTCCGGCGGCCTGCATGGCGTAGGCGTCTCGGTCGTGAACGCGCTCTCTGAGCGGCTCGAGGTGGAGGTCAAGCGGGGCGGCAAGGTCTGGACGCAGTCGTACGAGTACGGCAGACCCAAGGCGCCCCTCAAGGCCGGGGGCAAGACGAAAGCCGGCGGCACAAAGGTGACGTTCTGGCCGGACCCGGAGATCTTCGAGACCACCGACTACGACTACGACACGGTCGCGACGCACATGCGCGAGACTGCGTTCCTCAACAAGAACCTGAAGCTCACGCTCACCGACGAGCGGGAGCTCGAACCCCGCCGCGAGGAGTTCCGCTACGCCGGCGGCATCGTGGACTTCGTGAAATACCTCAACAGCTCCAAGGAGACGCTGAACTCCAGGCCCATCTACTTCGAGTCGGAAGGCGAGGAGGGCGTGGTAGAGGTCGCGCTCCAGTGGAACACCGGCTACTCGGAGGCCACGCTCGCCTTTGCGAACAACATCAACACGCACGAGGGCGGCACGCACCTCGACGGCTTCAAGAACGCGCTCACGCGCACGATCAACGACTACGCTCGCAGGCAGAACATCCTCAAGGAGAAAGAGGAGAACCTCACCGGCGAGGACATCCGCGAGGGCATGGCTGCGGTCATCTCGGTCAAGCTCCGAGAGCCCCAGTTCGAGGGTCAGACCAAGACGAAACTCGGCAACACCGAGATGCGCGGCTTCGTGCAAAGCGTCG
>CAYWCB010000135.1:0-5642 GCA_964456615.1 uncultured Eubacteriales bacterium
ATTCGTTTTCACCTCCCTCCCCGCACGGGATGCGTCCCTAGCTGGGAGCTATGTGATTAGTCCATCTTGGACTAACAACACCAAAGGAATCTGCCTAGGTCTTGCACTACGCTTGTCGCACTCCTCTACTTGGCTGTCGCCGCAATCCCCGCCGGCGGCCGCTCCCCGAGAACGCCGATGCCTGTCCCCTCGAGCGCCTCGGTCTGTTCGACCGATGGGAAGGCGATGGCTACCCGACGGAGCCCGAAACGCCCACGCAGGGCGAGGGCGATCGCGACAGCGGGATCCCCGTCCTGCTCGTCCTCGCTCACTTCCACCTGACGCAGGGCGTCGATGAGGCCGTCCTCTTCCGCGATGAGGGCTGTCAGCAGCTCGGTCGTTCCCACCGGAACGTAGAGCGCCCTCGTATTGGCCAGCAGGTCGCGAAGAAGGCCGCGATCGCGTGCCCTGCCGATGCCTGCTGCATCGCTCACCACCGCCACCGGTCTGCGCAGCAAGAGCAGCAGCGCGAGCAGCAGGAGCGCGGGCGCGATCCAGGGGAGCCCTCGCCTCGCGGCAACTGCCGCCGAAGGCCGAGGACTGGGGATGCGCACCACTTGCACCCGATCGTTGAACGTGTCCGCGATGGCGAAACGCTCTGAGCCGGCCTCGGTGATACCGCTCGGGTAGTAGAACTGGCCGTCCTGCCGGCCCCAGCTGCCCCGCACGCCCAGCTGTTTTCCGTCCCTGCTGATGAGAATGACCTCACCGTTGAATGCGTCGACGCCGTAGAGTACCCCGTCGCGACCCATTGTCAGACCCGAGGGGAGGCCGTAGTCACGCTGTTGGTCGCGGGTCGCCTTCGAGGGGTCGATCCCCTTGCCCAGCGTCCAGATGACCTCGCCCTTCTGGTCGATAGCCTGGAATCTGTAGTTGAGGCTGTCGGCCAGGTAGATCGTGCCGTCGTCGCCAACGACCATGCCGGTCGGGCGGTCGATCTGGCCGGGTTCCTTTCCCCGGCCGAGAAGCTGCCCGACCTGCCTGCCGTCGAGGTCGCCGATGAGAATGCCCTGGCTCGTCGCAACGTACAGCCTGTCGCCACGGATCGCCAGCGTGAGGGGGTCCGGCACATCGAAGGCCGTGAGCACGCTCCCACTCGCATCGAACACCACCACCCGACCCGGCTCGCTGCTCGTCACGTAGACGCGGCCGCGATCATCGACCTTGACCGAGCTCGGGTACTTGAGGGCGCCGTCCACATTGGCAGGGCTTCCGATCGTGCGCACGTACCCGCCCTCGCTGTCGAACACGACCACCCTGTGCTTGAAGGAGTCGGCGACATAGAGATCCCCGCGAGCGTCCGCGGCGACCTCCGTGGGTCTGTGCAGGCGATCCGGCCCGCTGCCGTAGATCGAGAATACGTGGCGATAGCCGGAGGTCTCGGCCTCGCCATCGACCGACCGCACGGGATCGGAAAGCAGCACGGACACCGCGTACAGACCGATTGCCAGCAACAACAGGGCGAGCAGCAGGAGAAGCGCGTTCCAAGATACCGGCAGATGCCGCTGGCGCAAGGGGCTTCGCGCGCTGTCGTGTCCTTCTTCGTTCACCAGGAGCTCCATACCACCCTCACTCGCCCTCGATCTGGTGAGCGCCCGGGTTCCGTGCCCGCTCGATCTCGGTCTCTGCTACGCCCATGGCCCTCAGTGTCGTAGCGATGTCCTCGTTTGTCGGGTCGTAGCCCAACGCTGCGAGATACTCCGCCTTCGCCCGCTTGTCGTCCCCGACAAGCCGATACGAGTCCGCAAGAGCAATGACCACGTAGGTCGCCTCCGGACCGTTCGCAAGCGCCGCCTCGAACGCTTCCACGGCACCACGGTTGTCCTTCAGTTCGAGCCGCACTTGTCCCAGGTCGTAGTAGACGTCGCGATACACGTCACTCACTGAGCCCGGCAGAGCGGCTGCCTTCGAGAGTGCTTTCTCGGCACGTTCGAAGTCCTCGAGGCCGCGGTATGCGATACCGAGGGCGTAGTAAGCTTCGACCATCTTGGAATCGAGACGAACCGCCTGCTCGGCGTGCTCGCGTGCCTTGGTGAAGTCACCGATCGTGGTCAGCGCGAGACTCAGCTGCCACCGCGCCGCTGCGCTCTTGGGATCCTGCTGGACGGCCTCGTAGGCGTCTCGGAGGACCCGCTCCTCCGCGGAGAGCGGTCCGGCACCCGTGCTCGCCTGTCGCACCCCGCCTACGATCCGAGCAGCCGACCATACGCTTGCAGCGGACAGCAGCACGATGGCCAGCCCATATGAGGCCCGGGCCCAACCCGGCCCGAGTCGAGGCCGCTGCGAGTAGGACAGTTCACTCAACCTACTGCGCTCCTTCCGCATCGGCTCGCTCACCGCGAGCATCCCATGGCTGGTCGTCGATTCTCACGGCCCCCCAGAAGGCGCCGATGTCCTTCCCGTCTATCGCGCCCCTGGTCTTGCCCTCAACGGTGAACGCCACCTTCTCGATCCCGTCGAACTGCTTGAGCGTGTAGATGATCGCCGCGAGAGCGACCCGTTGGGTCGGCCCGCTCTCTCCGGTCACGATGACGTCTCTGCCGAAGTCCACCCACGCGATGCCGTCGCGAACATCCACGGATCTCACGGTCGCCTTGGGGAGGGTGACCTTCAGGTCGGGGTTGCGGGGTTCCGCCTTGAAGAGCTCGCGCAGTGCCGCGAGTTCAGGAGACTCCCCAGTGTCGACCACAACGCGCTCCTCGGCGATGATGTCCGCGGACGGGTAGAAGACAGAGACCTCCTTGGATTCCGTCTCCACGATCCGGTCGATGTCCTCGAGCAGGGCGTCCGACGCGTTCTGACCTGAGCAGCCGGCGACAAGTGCACCGAGAACCGCTACTCCCGCTAGCAGCACAGATGTCGGACCTACTCGCCGCATGTACGAAGAGCTCCTGATGTACGCTCGCAGGCGCGCGCCAACGCGTTGCCTGGTGTGGGTATTAGTGATACTTGCGAAATATTAGTCTAGTTTGTACTATTCGACAAGTGGCAAAGCCAATGCCGCTGCACCCGGCCCCGCCGGGGAATCGACGACCGGGAGCGGGCCTCGTGCACGCAACTCCTGAGAAGGCCAGGTAGCTCATGAACGGACGATTCGCCACGCTCGCCGCTCTGGGTCTCCTGCTCGCTTCGGCAGCATCCGCCTCAGGGTGTGCCCGCGTCACCTCGCAGAGAGTGCTGGCTTCTCAGCAGAGCTCGGTCCGCACGGCTAGCGGCGAGCTGCGTCAACTCGAACCGAAAGAGGCCGACGAGCTCGGCGCGGTTCTCACCGGCGAGATCCAGGCCGTCTATCCCTCGGATACGGGCCTGGCACGCGTGTACGGCCAAGTGGCCAACCTCGGGAAGGAAGCGTACGCGGAGGTCAGGTTCAACATCGTCGCGCGACAGGACCACGGCGGGTCAGAGGGCGAATCCACGAAGGTCGTTGCTTCGTTCACGGTAGGGGGCGGGTTCGCACCCGGTGACATCGAATCCTTCGACGTCCAGACCTCTGCGCGCATGGGGGACGTCGAGAACCTCGCCGTGACGGTCGACGCCCTACGGTAGGTGAAGCCCTGCGGTAGGTCGTGACGGCGAGTGGGAGCGACCTCCCTCCCTCGTTCTAGGCGTTGTCCGAGGACCGCTCTGCGACCGAGAGCGACATACGATCCAGCATCATCACCAGGCCGAGCGTTACGACGAGCGCTGCGCTCATGCGATATGCCTGAATGGGCAGACCGAGCAACCGCAAGCTTTGTGGATAGCCCGTGGCGAACGCTCCGGCGAAGATGGCGTACGCCGTCATTCCGGCGGCTGCCAGGCGGGCCCCCCTCTGGCAGCGCTCGATGCCGAGTCTCCCGCAGACCCGACTGGCCCTGAACAGCGCGGCGGCGGCGAGAAGGCCGCCGGGAAGTGCAACGAACAACCGTGTCGCCCGTTCGACCTCCAATATGGATCCAGCGGCAGCACCTTCCGCGAACAAGGCGGTCAGTCCACTGAGAGCGCCGAACATCGCGAGAGTCCCCAGCAGGGAGATCGTGCGCATCACCTGCACGTCATCGAACAGGCCAGCTAGCCCGTACATGAACAGGAACACGAACGATGCGAGCAACAGGACCATCCGTATCGCGGCAAGCCCCGAGATCGGCGACGCATCCGCGCCCGGCAGCCTGAGAAACACGTCGACGATGTCAGAGGACCCGTGCAACACTGCGAAGACGACGAGCAGGAACATGGGGGCAGCGATGCCCATCCTCGACGTCTGTTCGAGCCTGCGCCAGACCACGAAGGCCATGACGAAGAACGTGACGCCGTAGACCACGAACAGGGCGACCATGGCATAGTCCCCCATCATCTTCATGAGCTAGCGAGCACCCCCCTCTCCCGCAATCTCTGAAGGTCCTCGGGCGGCATCTGGCCCGCGTAGCCCCTCCGGATGTCGTCGGCGACGCCGCCGAGCCGAGCGGCGACGGATCGCTCCAGCAACTCGATGTAGCCCCGCGCGTGATCAGCGATCTCGTTCTCGCTCAACGCAACGCGAGTCCGGTCAAGTCGCCGATCAAGACCGTGGAAGTCGAGAATGCCCGTTGCCTGCAGCGCCGTGCTCATGTCCTGCTCAACGCTCTTCACGGCTTGGGTTCCGCCGAACATCTCTGCCGCCTCGAACCACCTGCCCACGTAGGCCGAGGCCGCCAGAACGAACTGCCGCTTGCTGCGGCCGGTTCTCACGACCCATCCGGCCAGCCACAGGGGATACGCGGTAGTACGCGCTTCATCGAGAGGCCAGCCGAGACAGCGGACGATCTCGTGCAGCGAGCGAACGCCGTCGATCTCCGACAGTATCCTGCGTTCGCGCTCGGTCAGATCACAACCGAGAATCGCGTGCTCGTAGCCCTCGCTGACGTCGAGCAGTGTCTCTGGACTCGGCTGCATCCTGGCCAGCAGAAGGGCATTTGTCATCTCTCGAGCGCCGACCAAAATGGAATCCACCAGTGATCCTACTGGCTCGGTCGAGGCCTCGATGATCTCGCTGGGTTCGAACGAGTACGTCCCTCTTGTCGCCCTGAACGCCAGTCTCAAGGACTCCTCAGCGGTCTTACCGGGTGACGGGAGGATCCCGTAGACCTGCCCCTGGTCGAAACACCATGCGACCTGGCCCTCAGGCGTTCGCACACGGAAGATCCCGGTGCGCCTCGCTGCTGCGATACCGAGCATCGGTTCGGCTATCGATCCCTCTTCGAGCGAGCCGCTGAGCTGGGTCGCGGCCTCGCCGGTGGCCAGGGCGCGCACGTACCCGGTGAGGAAATCGATGTCTGCACGGAGAATGGCCAGACGGTGTTCCAGCACGAGAAGCATCTGCCGGTCGGCAGCCGCGTCCGCCTCGCCCATCAGCATGCCGATTCGATTCGAAAGGGCTTCGAGGGCAACCACCCTCGTCTCTATGCTGTCCCGGCTCTTGGGCGAATCCAGTCGCGACGAGTAGTAGAGCGCGATGTCGAAGTCGTCAGTGTGGCCCTGATCCGAAGCCAGGGCTTTCTCGAGTCCCGCGGCGAACGCCGCCCTCCCGGCCGCGGTGACAGAGTAGAAGCCATCTCACAAGTACTGCCTGAGTAAGATCACGATGC
>CAYWCB010000136.1:0-1122 GCA_964456615.1 uncultured Eubacteriales bacterium
GGATGTCGCCGATCGGCTCGAGCAGCCGGTGGTTGTTGAACCAGTGCACCCACTCGAGCGTGGCGAACTCGACGTCTTCGAGGCTGCGCCACGGACCCTTCCTCCGGATCACCTCGGTCTTGTACAGGCCGTTGATCGTTTCTGCGAGCGCGTTGTCGTAGCTGTCTCCTTTGCTGCCGACGGAGGCGACGGCACCCTCCTCTTCTAGCCGTTCGAACCCCACCGAGAAGAGAAGCCCCCGCTCCGCCACTGCGGAAAGGAAGCCGTGCGTCGCGCCTCCCGAATCGCATCTCACGAGCGTGCCGGGGCCCGAAGCGCCCGCCGGCATCTGGTCAAGCGCGCGCCCGAGCACCTCGATGTGGTCCTCGGCGGTGTTCGACCCGGCGTTGCCCGGACGCAGGATGCCTGCGAGGCCCTCTCCCGTGGAGGCCTCGAAGCACAGGAGCGGATGGAAACCGCAGCCTCCCTTGTAGGTGCCGGCCGCACCCTCCTTCTCGGAGTGCGAGGCCACGAGCGTGGCGTCGATGTCGAGGACGACGCGCCCGGGCGCACCGGCGATGCCCCAGACGCGTGCGCGGGCGGCGGCCCGTGCCTCGCGGACGCGTGCGAGCATCCCCTCGTCGAGACGCTCCACGCAGCGGTATGCCGTGGCGTCGGAGGCCACGCGGCCGAAGAGCACGCCCTGGTCACGAAGAGCGCCCAGGTCGGTGAGGCAATCCCCGCCATCCGCGAGCATCACGGCCAGATCCCGCACGATGCGTCCGGGTTCGTGGACGACACTGCGGGAGTGGACGCGCAGTCCCTCTGAGAGGCCCCCGGTGAGCCCGGCCGCATCGGCCACACCGGCCAGAAGCGCGGTGCCGGCGCGCGACGTCAGACCCTCGCAATCTCCGGCCACTTCCATCGACGCGATCGACGTAGTACGTTCACCCACACGGTGACCTCCTGGGACTTGGATGTGGCAGCTTCGCAACTCCCATTATCCCAGCCCAGAAGGTCACCGTCTTGCGCTTGAGGCCTGGTCGCGCGGGCGTTCGTGAAAGATCGAGGCTAAACACGCGCCATGACCGGTACATCGTCCCAGACGCCCAACCAGCGCCGGTCGCGTCCGGGATCTTCTGT
>CAYWCB010000136.1:1132-5638 GCA_964456615.1 uncultured Eubacteriales bacterium
CGTGGCCCCCTGAGGTGACGAAGGCGGCCATCGCCCTCCAGGATGGTTGGTGTTCGAAGCCGACCAGATCAAGGAGGAGACGATGGCCAGAAGGCACGCTACGACCCTGTCCGCTTCGGCGCAAAGTGTGCTCGTCGACGACCCGGACTTCCTGCGGGAGGCCGTGCGCGTCGCGCTGCAAGAGGTGCTCGAGGCCGAGATGACCGAGCACGTCGGCGCAAAGCGTCACGAGCGCACCTCGAGCCGAACGGGGATGCGCAACGGCTACAAGCCGCGCACGCTTTCCACGCGCGTCGGTTCGCTCACGCTGATGGTGCCCCAGGACCGCGACGGCACCTTCTCCACGAAGCTGTTCGCCCGCTTTCAGCGAAACGAGAAGGCGCTCGTGCTCGCACTGATGGAGATGTGGGTCGTCGGCGTCTCCACCGGGCGTGTCGCCAAGGTCACCGAGCAGCTGTGCGGCACCACCTTCTCCAAGAGCTGCGTCTCGGCGCTCTGTTCGCGCCTTGACGCCGAGCTCGCGTCCTGGAGGAGCCGCCCGCTGGGAGGGTGCACGTGGCCGCACCTGTTCGTCGACGCCCGCTACGAGAAGGTGCGCCGGGCCGGGCGCGTGGTCTCTGCAGGCGTGCTGATCGCCTACTGGGTGCGGGACGACGGACACCGCGAGATGCTCGACGTGCGGGTCGCCGACACCGAGAGCCGCGCTGTGTACGCGGAGCTGTTCTCGGACCTCAAGGCCCGCGGGCTGTCGGGGGTGGCGCTCGTGACCTCGGATGCCCACGAGGGCATCAAGGCCGCCGTGTCCCGCCACTTCCAAGGCGCCTCGCGGCAGCGCTGTCAGGCGCACTTCACCCGCGACCAGCTCGACAAGGCCGGCCGGGCTCGCCGAGGCGAGCTGGCGAGCGACCTGCGCGAGATCTTCGCGGCGGCCGATCGCGGCAGCGCCATGGCGATCGCGACCAGAATGGCTGGCAAGTGGCGGGATACGCACCCGAGGGTCGCCGATGTGATCGAGGAGCGGATCGAGGAGTGCCTGACCGCGCTGGCGTTCCCTGCCGGACACCGGCTGTTCATCCGGACCAACAACGCGCTCGAGCGGCTCAACCAGGAGATCAAGCGGCGTACGCGGGTGGTGCGCATCTTCCCCAATGACGCCTCGTGTCTACGGCTCGTCACAGCGAGGAGTGGATCACCAACCGCAAGTTCCTCGACATGGAACCGCTGCACGAGATGCTCACCACGGAGAAGGGGGTGACGCCGGCGCTCGCTGCCGTCAGGTAGACTCGAACCGGACTGGAGGGCTACTTACAGAAACTTCGAGACACGACCACCTCGTCATGTGCTGGTCTCCCCGGTCGGCCGCTGATTGGACTCGAATGTAGCCCATCCGCGACGTCTGCCCAACAAGTCGAGGTGTCCCTACATTGAGCCATCGTCTGCCCAACAAGGGCGTCATTGGTGTCACCCTGCCGGACGAAGACGCCTACCCGAGTCAGGTAGCCTCGGTACCGGTGACGGGGTGACCCGAACGGCGTCTGTCGCCCGACCGGCTGACCTCCTGCTGTTGTGTCCCCCGCCGCCGCATACCGAGGGGTCGCCGTCGTGACCTGATAGGAGCCTGGCCCTTCCGGGCCTCAGCCAAGGTAAGCCGTTCGGCTCCTCCGACGTGTTCGTCTCGACGGAGGGGGACAGCCATGATAGCAGTGGGCATCGACCCGCACATGAAGACCCACACCGCGGTCGCGATCGACACGGCGACGGGCAAGGAGCTCGCCGCCACGACGCAGGCGACCGACCGCGGCGGCAGAGCGGCGCTCGTCGCCTAGGCGCGCGCGCTCGGGGAGGACCGGACCTTCGCGCACGAGGACTGTCGGCATGTCTCGGGAACTCTCGAGAGTCATCTGCTCGGATGCGACGAGCGGGTCGTCCGTATTCCGCCCAAGATGATTGGAGGGCGCGCGGCGGTCGGCGCACGCCCGGGTCATCCCGACGCGCAAGAGGTGGCGCGGTAGCACAAAGGCGAGCCGCGCGCGGGTCGTTGACGGAACGTTCGTCACGCGTGTACTGTGTAGTGGCAATACAGGAGGTATGTATATGGGCGAGTACACCACCAAGCCGGCGCAGTTCAGACTGCCTGCCTGGGCGCACGAGTTCATAGCACAAGAGTCCTCGGCGACGGGTGCGAGCAAGACCGAGGTCGTGCTCGAGGCGCTCGAACAATACAAGACCAAGCGGTTCGAGGACCTCATGGCAGAGGGTTACATCGAGATGGCCGAAGAGGATCTCGCCGAGGCCAAGCTCTGGGAATCCACGCTAATGGACGGCTTGGAGGACGACCCGTGGTGAAGTTCCCGAAGCGCGGGGAGGTCTACTGGACGCGCTTCGACCCGGTTGTTGGCAGCGAGCAGGGGGGAACGCGACCGGCGGTCGTGGTACAAAACGACGTGGGCAACCGCTTTGCGCGAACGACCATCGTGGTGCCGCTGACGTCGCGGGTGCACCTCGCTCGCTTCCCGTTCGTCGTCGCCATGCCCGAAGGCGCAACACCGAAGCCGTCGGCCGCGAACTGCGGCCAGCTCCGCAACGTGGACAAGTCCCGCCTCACGGGGGAGCCCATCACGACCCTCGACGCGCACACGATGGGTGCGCTCGACGATGCGCTGCGCGCCTCGCTCGGCCTGTACTGAGTCATCGCGAGCTGAGCGGCCCCATGAGCGGGCCTGAGCGGGTCGTCTCGTCGCTCCTCTCATCCGTTCTCGTGAGCGTTCGGCATGCACCGTCGTGGCCTTCGGCACGCATCCAGCTGCCCTCGGCGGCAATCGCCGTGACCCGTCCGCATGCTTCGCCTAGAATCGGGGAACCTCCGGCAAGAGGCCGATGAGCAGTCTGAACCGCAGCTGGCGAGGAGCAGGCGTGTCGTTGAGCGAACTCCCGAAGGCGTACGATCCCAAGGCCGTCGAGTCCGACGTCTTCGACTCCTGGGTCGAGGGCGGCTACTTCGGCCAGGCGATCGTCGAAGGCAAGAAGCCGTTCACGATCTCGATCCCACCCCCCAACGTCACCGGCTCGCTCCACATGGGCCACGCGCTCAACAACACCATCCAGGACGTGCTGATCCGCCGCATGCGCATGACCGGGAGGCCTACGCGCTGGGTGCTCGGCACGGACCACGCCGGCATCGCGACACAGAACAAGGTCGAGCAGAAGCTCGCCGCCGAGGGACTTTCGCGTCACGACGTGGGCCGCGAGAAGTTTGTCGAGATGTGCTGGGAGTGGCGGGCCGAGCACGGCTCGACCATCATCCAGCAGCTCAAGGCGATGGGGTGTTCGTGCGACTACGACGACGAGTGGTTCACGATGGACCCCTCGTACCAGCGCGCGGTGCGTAAGGTCTTCGTCGACTGGTACGACGCGGGGCTCATCTACCGCGGCAAGCGCATCATCAACTGGTGTCCGCGCTGCACGACGGCGCTCTCCGACATCGAGGTCGAGCACGAGGATGTCGACAGCCACCTGTGGCACATCCGCTATCCGCTCAAGGAGCCGGCGGGCGACATCGAGTCGCTCGTGGTGGCCACGACGCGGCCCGAAACGATGCTCGGCGACACGTGCGTCGCGGTGCACCCGGACGACAGCCGCTACACGTCGGTGGTGGGTTCGACCGTCGTCTTGCCGTTGCTCGGTCGCGAGATCCCCGTCGTCGCCGACGAGTACGTCGACCCCTCTTTCGGCACCGGCGCCGTGAAGGTCACCCCGGCGCACGACCCGAACGACTTCGATGTCTCCGAGCGCCATGACGTGCCGAAGGTCAACGTCCTGAACGCCGATGCGACGATCACCGAGGAGGGCGGCCCCTACGCGGGGCTCGACCGCCACGACGCGCGCAAGCGCGTGGTCGCCGACCTCGAGGCGCAGGGGCTCCTCGTGGGCATCGACGACCACGTGCACTCGGTAGGTCACTGCTACCGTTGCCACACCATCATCGAACCGTGGCTCTCGGACCAGTGGTTCGTGGACATGAAGCCGCTCGCCGAGCCGGCGATACAGGCCGTCCGAGACGGGCGCACCGTGTTTCACCCCAAGCGCTGGGAGAACGTCTACTTCCACTGGATGGAGAACATCCGCGACTGGTGCGTGTCCCGTCAGCTGTGGTGGGGGCACCAGATCCCCGTCTTCTACTGCGACGCGTGCGGCGAGATCGTCGCGAGCGAGACCGACATAGCGTCGTGTCCGGCTTGCGGCGAGCCGGTCCGCCAGGACGAGGACGTGCTCGACACGTGGTTCTCCTCGCAGCTCTGGCCGTTCGCCACGCTCGGCTGGCCGGAACGCACGCCCGAGCTCGACTACTTCTACCCAACGGGCGTGCTCTCGACCGCGCGCGACATCCTCTTCCTCTGGGTCGCGCGCATGATCATGAGCGGCATGTACTGCGTGGACGGCAAGATCCCCTTCGACGACGTCATCATCCACCCCACTGTCTTCAACGCTGAGGGCAAGCGTATGAGT
>CAYWCB010000137.1:0-2816 GCA_964456615.1 uncultured Eubacteriales bacterium
CTACTCGGTGGAGATCTCGGTCGAAACGCACGACGACGAGGTGCGGGCCGCCTTCGGCAAGGACCACTACACGATGGCCGACGTGGAGGAGTCGATCCGCGCTGCTTTGGCCAACGGCTGCAAGCGCTTCGACCTGTACTTCATGACCGGCATCCCGAAGCAGTCCGCCACATCGATCCTCGAGACGACCGAATGCGTCGCCGAGCTGTACGAGGGGGTCGGGAACGACCCGCGTCTGCTTGCGTTCTCTTCTCCGATGGCGCCGTTCCTGGATCCCGGCTCCATGGCCTTCGACCGCCCTGAGGCGTACGGCTACACGCTTCGCGCGCGGACCCTGGAGGAGCATCGTGAGCTCCTGCTCGAGCCGTCGTGGAAGACGATCATGAACTACGAGAGTAGCTGGGTGACTCCGGATGAGCTGGTGGATGCCCAGTACGAGGTGGGACTGGGACTCAACCGCATCAAGGCAGCCGCCGGCATCATCTCCCCTCAGGTCGCGCAGGAGACGGAGCGGCGCATAGCCGCAGCGCGCCGTGCGATGGAGCGCATCGACAGGATCATGAAGCACGTGCCCGTGCTGCATCGCGACAGGGCGCTCGCGGAGCTCAAGGCCGAGATCGACGCGCTCTCCGAATCCACAGTCTGCGAGAAGAGCGAGCTCAACTGGCCGCACAACGCGAACTGGAGACACGTGGTGGCCGTGGTGGCCCTGTGGGTGCGCGAGAGCGTTGCGTCCCTCCTCGGCAAGAAGGGGCGCCAGAGCCATCCGGTCTACAAGACCACAGGACCCTGATGGCCGAGCGAGACGAATCCGCGACGACACGGGCGTCGGCGCCGTCGGCCGCAGGCGAGGCAACCACGGATCGCGTGCGGGGCATCTTCTCGAGCATCGCGAGCCGGTACGACCTCTTCAACACTCTGTCCAGTGTCGGTACCGACCGCTCGTGGCGCCGCCGCGCCGTGCAGGCCGCCCGTCTCACGCCTGAGAGCAGGGTCCTCGACCTGTGTTGCGGCACCGGCGATCTCGCGATCGCGCTTGCGCGACGAGGCCGCCCGGCGGAGGTGGTTGCGACCGACTTCACGCCCGAGATGCTCGAGATCGCCGGGGCCAAGGCCGCGCGCACGGGAATCGCCCCGACCAAGCTCTCGTTCGATCTCGCGGACGCGCAGTCGCTGCCGTTCCCTGACGAGTCGTTCGACGTCGTCACGGTCGCCTTCGGTGTCCGCAATCTGCCCGATCGGACTGCGAACTTCTGCGAGGTACACCGCGTACTGAGGCCAGGTGGGCGCTACGTGATCTGCGAGTTCTCACGCCCGACGTTCGCCCCGTGGCGCTGGACCTACCATGTCTACCTCCGGCTCGTGATCCCGGCGATCGGCGGCATGTTGACTCGCGATCGGGCTTCGTTCGTCTACCTGAACGAATCCATCCGCCTCTTTCCCCGTCAGCCGGCACTCGCCGCAGAGTTGCGAGCGGCGGGCTTCACTGCTGTGAGCTGGACGGACCTCACCGGCGGCATCGTCGCTCTCCATGTGGCGGTGAAGTAGGGAGAGCGCCCGTTGCCGCGCGCGGCGCCTGCGATACACTTACCGCGTCCCGCTCCCTCCCGAAGGATCCCCATGCTGCTGACGGCGCGCTATGTCATCCCGGTCTCCAGCGACCATATCGAACACGGTGCGGTTCTCGTGCGTGACGATGAGATCGTTGAGGTCGGTGAGGCCAGCCGACTCCGGGCTGACCACCCCGACGAACCTGTGCGGGACTTCGGCCTTGCCGCCATCATGCCCGGGTTCATCGACCTGCACACGCATCTCGAGTACTCGGCGATGCGGGGCCTGGCGGACGACTTGCCCTATGCCCGCTGGAAGCTCCAGGTCATGGCGCTCGAGCAGCGCCTCGACCTCGCGGACTGGACCGACAGCGCGATGCTGGGTGCGGTCGAAGCCCTCCAGTCCGGGATCACGACGATCGCCGACATCACCGATTGCGGCGCGTCGGTCGAGGCTGTGGCCGCGACAGGATTGCGCGCGTTCGTCTACCGCGAAGTGTCGACCATGGAGAAGCCCGCGATCGACGATGTCATGGCCGCTGCGCTCGACGACATCGCAACGTGGCAGTCGTCCGGGAACGAGCGGCTCACCATCGGCATAGCGCCGCATGCCCCCTACAGCTGCCACCCGGAGTTGTTCCGCCGCGTCGCCGACTACGCGAACGAGACGCAGCGGCCTGTCGCGGTGCATCTCGCAGGGAGCAGGGAGGAATACGAGTTCGTCAAATATGGAAGCTCGCGGTTGGCAGTCGACTTCAGGGCGGAGTTCGAGGGGCACGCGCCGGCGTGGTTGCCGACCGGCGTCAGTCCGGTCGCATACGTGCTCCAATGGGGTCTTTTCGACGTGCCCCAACTCCTCGCGGTACACCTCACCCAAGTGGACGACGCCGATATCGAGGTGCTCGCGTCGAGGGACGTGGCTGTGGCGTTCTGCCCACGCTGCAACGCCAAGCTCTCGATGGGGCTCGCGCCGCTTCGGAAGTTCCTCGACGCCGGCATGCGCGTAGGCGTCGGCACCGACTCCCCGGCCGCTAGCAATAGCATGGACATGTTCGAGGAGATGCGAGTCGGATTGCTGCTGCAGCGTGCGGTCGACGACACGTGGCTTCCGGCCCGGCAGTTCATCGGCCTCGCCACGCTCGCCACCATCATCGCCTCGCAAGCGGTGATTTCCGGCGCCTATTCCATCACCCGCCAGGCCATCCAGCTCGGCTACCTGCCGCGCATGCGCGTGGTGCACACCTCCAGCCTGGAAATCGGCCAAGT
>CAYWCB010000137.1:2826-5621 GCA_964456615.1 uncultured Eubacteriales bacterium
CGACGATCGTATCGGCTCGCTCGAGCCGGGCAAGCAGGCCGACATCATCGCCGTGGATCTCTCGAAGTCGCACCAGCTCCCGACGCACTATCCGTACGGGACGCTCATCCACACGGCGAACCAGGAAGACGTGCTCTTCACGATGGTGGGGGGCAACGTCCTCTTCGACAGCGGTGCGTGCGCGAGCCTCGACATGGAACGCATAGGGGCTCGAGCCGAGGAGATGCGCATCAAGCTGCGCTCCTGACCTCGACGACTCGGGGCATGGGCAGATCGTGCGGGACGCTTTGTTTGGCGGGCTTGTTGCTTCGTGTGCAGCCAACGGTTCAGGGTCCGTAATCCGCGTTTCGACCCGTGATATAATCACGCAGCTCTGGCCGTGAACGAGTCGTGGCAGTGCCACGTCCAAGGTAGTGTCAAGCCCCACGCGTTCAGGAGGATCGAGTGAGCGACCAGGATTTCTTCTTTGATGAAGAAGAAGCGCCTGCAACGGAGAAGACCTCTGCAGGCGAGAAGCCGAGCGCGAAGCAGCCCGCCAAGGGTCTGCCGCCAAAGGCCAGCCAGTCCAAGACAGGCCCCTCGAAGGGGGCTACGGTCGCCCCACCGGCCGGTGGAATCGAGCTGACGTGGACCATCACCGCGCTCATCGGCGTGGTAGCGCTCCTTCTCGGAGTGATCGTCGGATACGCGATACCGAAGAACTCGACCGGCACCGTGACCGGCTCCCCCGTGCAGAGCGCTCCGCAGCTCACGCCCGAGCAGGTGCAGACCGGAGAGCTTCCGGAGGGCCATCCGGATATCGGCGCGATGACCGGCGGGTCGGGAGCCGCCACGGAATCGGCGCCCGCGACGGGCAACTAGCGGACCAGCCATCCAGGGAGCGCCGGGGCACTCGTGCCTCGGCACGACTCTGTTTCGCCCGACGCACGACCCAGGAGGAACGGTGGCAATCGACAAGTCACGCACGTCGCTCGGCGTGAAGATCGTCCTGATCTTCGTTGCCGTCGCGATGGTGGGCTACCTCGTCCCGACGCTTTTCGGGCTGTTCGGGACGTCTGGCTCCGGGGGCGGGGATTCCAACACCGCCGCGGACGCGTCGGCCCAGATAGCACAGCAGTACACGATGCGGGTGGCGTCCAACGACGCGATCCTGCGGAGCGATCCGACAAGCTACACGGCGCTCGTGGATCAGGGCAACGCGTACTTCGACTGGGCGGATGCCGTGGGCCGGGCGGCCCAGGACAACCAGTTGTTACTTGGCGCCGATCAGCCGATGTGGCTCGCCGCCCGCCAGTTCTACGAGCGTGCGAACGAGATCAAGGGCGACAACCCGAACGTTGGCGTCGACCTTGCCATCGCGTACTTCCGCTCGGGTGAGACGACCATGGCGATCGCGATGGCCGAGGGAGTGCAGAAGCTCGCCCCCACGTTCACACAGGCGCCCTACCACCTCGGCGTCTTCTACGGGGCCTCGGGCGACAGCGCCAAGGCGATAGTCGCGTTCGAGAGGGCCTTGGAGCTCGACCCGGACGGGCAGATCATCGACACATCATACGTGCAGCAGCAGCTGCAGGCACTGAGACAAGCGGCAAGAGCTTCGGCGCCCGCCACGACCTCCCCCTAGGCGTACGGTCAAGGGCCGGGAGCGATCTGCTGCCCGGGCTGCGGCTATGTGCCCGCTCCCGGGCTCTCTCCGAGGACCGCCAACGCTTCGTCCATTGTGTTGGCGGTCGAGAAGATGCCGTTCAGGCGTGTCAGGGACAGGATGTTGTCCACTGTCTCGCTCGTCACGAGCACGAGACGGCCGCCACTCGCTCCGTACTCCTTCGAGAGCGCCAGAAGGAGTCCCAAACCGGAGCTGTCCAGGTACTGAAGTCCCGAGAGATCGACGATCGTTGCGGGCGGCACGGATTTGAGTATTCGATCGATGTTCATCCTGAACACCGAACACTCGCCGTAGTCCAGATCGCCGTTCAACGATAGCGTCCAGTAGTGCGGTCCCTGCTCGAGATCGATGTTCAACGCCATCGGCATTCCTACTCCTCTCGAATCACACAGGACGTAGGTACCCATTTGAATGCGATTTGGAGCCGAACCTGACGCACGGTACAATCCGCTTCGTCCGCTTCCGAGATGCGAGGAGATCGGACATGGAGCTCAAGATTGACGTCGAGACAGACGGGCAGAAATGCGTCGTCACGCTCGACGGGGAGATCGATGTCTACACGGCCCCGTGGCTCAAGGATGCTCTTGTGGAGCAGCTCGAGGCGGGCTGCGTGTATCTCGTAGTCGACATGGACCAAGTCGCGTTCATAGACAGCTCCGGTCTGGGTGTGCTTGTCGGCGCACTCCGTCGCGCGAAGGAACGCTCGGGGGCGGTCCGCCTCGTGTGCTCGAGGGAGAACGTCCTCAAGATCTTCCGGATCACGGGTCTTGACAAGGTGTTCCCGATCTTCTCGAGCGTCGAGGAAGCGGGCAGGTACTAGCACCCGTCGCCGCCCGCATGGCCACGCGGCCTGAGGGACGGCAAGGCCCTTGCTCGTGGATGCCGATGCCGGCCGACGTATCCGTGGACTCAACAGGAGACTGCAGGCGTGTTCGGAATCAGCGGGACTGAACTCTTCCTCATAGTCGTGTTCGCGCTGATCATCTTCGGCCCCGACAAGCTGCCGCAGATGGCGAGGACCGTCGGGCGCTTCATGAAGGAGTTCAAGCGCGCGCAGGAAAACGTCGAAAGCCTGCTGCGCGCCGAAATGTACTCCGCCGAGAAACCCGAGGACGCGCCCGAAGGCGCC
>CAYWCB010000138.1:0-5582 GCA_964456615.1 uncultured Eubacteriales bacterium
GGCGATCTAGACGACGCCGTTGGGAAGCTCGACTCCTACCTGGGCGAATCGCGGGTCTGGAAGCGCAGGGACGGCGGTGCGTGGATACGGGGTACTACCGGGTGTGGGCGTGATCTTCCAGCAGCTGTCGGTGGTTGCGCTCGAACTCGTCCTGCCGCCCGCGACATAGAGCTCGCCATCCTGCGCCCAGACGCCCGCGTAGAATCGAGCGGGCGGTACCGTGGCCACGATGCCAAGCGACGTACCCGACGTACCCCCCGGATCGAGCTAGAACGCCTCGACTGAATCGAGCGGCGTGTCGCTCTCGTCCCTGCCGCCGACGACATAGACTGTGTCACCGATGATTGCAGCTCGCGACCCGTGTCTGATCTCGACCATGTTGCCGATCGTCGTGCACGTCATGCCCACCGTGTCGAACACCGAGACGGTGTTGAGGTGCTCGGTGTTGGTGCTGCCGCCAACGGTTGAGGGATAACCTGCGCGCGAAGCGCGTCAGGTTAATCCCTTGGTTGGACGTGCATGCCCACGTCAGAGCTATGGTCTAGGATGACACCATGCCAACGAAGACCGTTCAAGTCCGAACGCGATTGAGCGCCAAGAAGGCCCAGAGGCCCCGATCACTCGAGCTCTTCGCGGGCGGTGGAGGTATGGCCCTGGGTCTGCATGCTGCAGGGTTCGAGCACGAGGCACTAGTGGAGTTCGAGCCCAAGGCCTGCGATACGCTCCTGCACAATGCCACCGCGTGGCAGAGGCGAAACGGTTCAGTTCCGCCGTGGAAGCCAGGCGCGGTTCGCTTCGGGGACGTTCGCGAATTCGATGTCAGCAGCGCACTTTGCGGCGGTCCAATCGACCTGGTGGCTGGGGGTCCGCCGTGTCAGCCGTTCTCGCTGGGTGGGGTCCACGCTGGAATGGCGGATTCTCGCAACATGTTCCCGGCGGCACTTGAGTTGGTGCGGGAGCTGAGGCCGAGTCTGGTGTTGTTCGAGAACGTCGCCGGTCTCTTGCGGGCGAGCTTCCTCCCCTACTTCGAGTACGTCGAAATGCAGCTTCAGGACCCGACGTGTGTGACAAAGAAGGAGGAGAGCTGGGCTCAGCACAGAGACCGACTCAGCCGGCGAAGGCCTAAGCGCTCCACGTTGAGATACATCGTCACCAGGCAACTGGTGAACGCGGCCGACTTCGGGGTGCCGCAGGTACGCAAGCGTGTCTTGCTGATGGCCATCCGGTCAGACGTGGCCGACACACCTATTCCGCCTCTACGAGCTACTCACTCCGAGAATGTCCTACTGAGCGAACAGTGCGTTTCGGGCCTCTACTGGGAGCGCCACGGAGTCGATCGTCTCGATTCCTGCAGGTGCAGCTCCTCGCGCATCGAGCGCTTGTCGGAGAGTACCGACCAGCCAGCACTGATGCCGTGGCGGACCGTGCGAGACGCAATCGCCGGACTTCCACCGCCGATTGACGGTGCCGAGTCTCCAGGCGTGTCCAACCACGTTGGCGTCCCGGGGGCGCGCTCCTATCCGGGTCACACGGGTTCAGCGATTGACTGGCCCTCCAAGACCATCAAGGCTGGGGTACATGGCGTCTGCGGAGGCGAAGCGATGATTCGCCTCAGCGATGACACCCTGCGATACATGACCGTTCGCGAAGCTGCTCGCGTTCAGACCTTCCCTGACGACTACGAATTCGTTGGCGCACGATCCCACGCCATGCGACTCATAGGGAACGCGGTGCCAGTGGATCTCGCTGCTGTGGTGGGCAAGCATGTGCGTGCCCATGCTGCTCTGTAGGCCGTGCCCGGCCCACGAGACAAGTCAACGACGTCGCGGATGATGGCTGCCGTCAAGCGTGCGGACACCAAACCAGAACTCGCGCTCCGCCGCGCACTCCACCGAGATGGAGTTCGCTTCCGGCTTCAGGCCAACGACGTGTTCGGTCACCCGGACTTGGTCCTCAGAAAGTTCAAGCTCGCAGTGTTCGTCGACGGGGACATGTGGCATGGCAATGAGCATGTCAGGCGAGGGCTACCGAGCCTCGAGGCGCTGTTTCCGACGAACACGGAGTTCTGGTGCGAGAAGATCCGCCGAAACGTCGAAAGGGATCGCGAGGTCGACGAGCGCCTGAAATCGAATGGTTGGACTGTGGTCCGCCTCTGGGCAAGTGATGTTCTGGCCGACCCGGACGCTGCGGCGCGGATAGTAGAGCAGGCGCTGTGTCACCTGCGTGTTGAACACGGACCGCGAAGGGAGAACGGCAGTGGCTCTGACGGACAAGTTCTCTGACGGGTGCGGCCTATTCGAGTTCGACATCGCCACTCCTCTGTTCGAGCAGATGTGCGTCGACCTTGACTTGCTGGCACCTGTCCCGCTGGACGAATCGTATCTCGCGGACGTTGCCGAGAGGCCCGGAGTCTACGGCCTCCACTACGGAGGCGAGCTGGTCTACATAGGCAAGGCCGACGGCAGCGCGAGAACCCGTTTGCGCAAACACTGGAAGCAGCTCCACGGCCGCTTCGGAATCGCGCCAGCGGACGTGAGCTTCCGCTGCCTGCACTTCGCGCACACATGGGATCCATTCCAGCCAGAAGCTCACATGATTGAGAAGTACGATCCGAGCTGGAACAACAGCGGCTTCGGGCCCAACGATCCTGGCCGTCAGAGGGACCGGACGGTCCTGAAGGACACGCACTGGCACGTTTGCTTCCCGCTCAACCCGGACTTCCCATGTCCCGGTATTCCAGCGGCTCAGTACGACGTGTTGGAACTCTTGCGCGAAGTTGCGAAGCAAGCCCCCTATTGGGTGCGCTTTCAGGGGAATCGCGAGCCTAGGGGCGGCCAGGGACGACTACTGTACGAGCAGGCGCGAGCCGACTTCGCGGCGGCAAGAATCGTCACAGTCCCCGCCGACGACATGAGCGTGAAGGAACTGCTTCTCCTTGCGATACAGGCTCTTCCGAACTCCGAAGAATGGCAGCTCACGCAACTGCCGAGCCACCTCCTTCTATACCGCGAGAAGGACGCGGACTACCCCCGGATGACGCTTCTTTGGCCGACTCCCGCGTAGATGTCGCTGAGCTACGTCCAACAGGTAGATGTTCTGACCACGCGTCGCGTAGGCGGCGCCAGCGCGCGGAGTGTCGAGCGAAGCGATGTTGGCGACCCATGTGTTGGTGGCGGGGTCGTAGCGGTCCACCCGGTCGATGGCACCGCCGAGCACGTGTGACCCCGTGCCGCTCGTCTTGCCGCCCAGCACCCAGATGTAGCCCCCGACCTGGCCGGCTGCGGCCGACTGGGCCTTCACGGGACGTGGAGCGAGCTCCTGCCACCACAACGTGTGGGCCCCGAAGGCCGTAGCCGGGATTCACAAGATAGCGAGTGTCAGCGCCAACAGAATCGTGGTGCGCACACGCCGACCGCAGTGGCTGCTCCTGCGTTCCTGCGATTCGCTCATGTGTTGCCTCCCCTTGGACGTGGAGCGTCAGTGAGGGCCGTCATGCCACGCAGGCGCACGGTTGCAGTAGGCACGCCTCCCCAGGATGCAGGCCCGACCCCCTCAGTAGCCTAATCCTTGCTAACGCAATCTGGATAGGAGGAATCTGACAGGCGGTATCGCCGAGGCTACGAACGGCAGAATCTGGGAGAAGCAGGTCAAGGAACCGGACCGGGCGCCGTGGACCAGCCCGTGCCCGGGATCTAGGCGAGCGCGACATCCAGCACGGTCATGAGCGTGAAGCCGAGAATCGCCGCGAGCACCGCCGAGTTGGCGTGTCCGCTGCGCTGGCACTCGGGCACGAGCTCCTCGATGACGACGAGGACCATCGCGCCTGCGGCGAACGCGAGTCCGTAGGGAAGGAGCGCGACGGCGGCGCTCACAAGGATCGCGCCGAGCATCGCAGCTAGGGACTCCACCACGCCGGTGAGCTGTCAGAAGAAGAAGCCGCGCTTGCGCGTCTGCCCCTCGCGGACCAGCAGCATCGAGACCGCGAGACCCTCGGGGAGGTTCTGCAGTCCAAGCCCGAGCCCGAGCGCGATGGTAGCTCCGAGAGATGCCTGCGGCACGCCCGCTGCCGCGGCGCCCGACGCGACGCCGATGGCCAGCCCCTCCGGGATGTGGTGCAGCGTGATCGCCAGCACGATGAGCGTCGTGCGTTGCCAGCGCGCGGCGACGCCCTCCTCGACTTGCAGCTCGGGCCACCTCCGGTGCACGTGGGGGAGCACCTTGTCGAGTCCCCACAGCCCGAGTCCTCCGGCGGCGAAGCCGAGCGCCGGCGGCAGCCAGGGTATGACGCCGGACTGTCTGGCGGTCTCCAGGGAAGGCGCGAGCAGGGACCAGTAGCTCGCGGCGAGCATCACGCCTGCCGAGAAGCCGAGCATGACGTCCATGACGCGTCGCGACGGGTTGCGGTGCAAGAAGACGCCAGCCGCGCCAAGCGCGGTCATGGAGTAGGTGAAGAGGCCCGCGACGAACGCGGGCAGGATCGGATTGATGGATGCGGTTCGAAGCGAATCGAGCACAGGCATAGCTCACGTGTACCGCATCGAGGCGGGATGTGGCAGTACCAGGCCGGGGCCTGCTGCTCGGCTAGCGGGCTCCCGGACCAGGCGTACCTGGTCGGAAGCGGTCAGGGGGATGTGACGCCTGCCAGTGCGCGGAGCGTGCCGAGCAGCCGCACCATCGCGAACGAGTCGGTGCCGCAGTAGGCTGTGAGGTCATCGAAGACCCGCTGTCGCTCTCCGTCATCGAGCTGGCCCGTGATGGCTCTGAGGTAGCGCGCCGACGCCGTCTGGCCGTCCTGTATCCCGAGGCCCTCGTACGACAGATCGTCGCACCAGGCGGGCAGGACGTACTTCACGCTCGTGCGGCCGTTCGCGGCCGGGTGTTGCGTCCGGTCTCGGATGACGGCCTCGAGGTCGAAGAGGCGCCCCTTGAGCCGCTCGATCGAACCGGCAAGGTCGGGTAGCGCGGTGGCGAGGGCATCGAGCACCTGACGCTCGAAGCTCGTGTAGTGGACGATGGAACCCGAACCGCCGAGGTCCTGCAGGAGACGCTCCGCGAGCGGGCGACGCGGGTCGCCGCCGCCGTGCAGGTACTCGCGATGCTCGGTCGCGCCGTCCTCGTGTTCGACGTGGATGCTGTACTGGAACGGCACAAGCTCGTAGGGACGACTGCCGACCCACAGCGGGAGAGCTGTCCGGATCGTCTCGAAGTCCAGGTGGTAGAGTGGGTACTCGAGTCGGGACAAGTCGTGCCTGAGTCCCGCTGCGTCGACCTCCGGCTCGCCGGACTTGACCACGCGCACGGTCGTGCGCTGCGCGGGCGAGAGTGGCGCGTAGAAGTCGGGGATGTCGCCTATGCACAGGATGCCCTTGTCGAGGAGCGCGTGCAGGGCGTCCTGGGAGATCCGCGGGAGTTCGGTGACGGGGTGTTCGGCGGGCAAGAACGCGTGGCACCTGGTGACGAAGTCGCACTCGTAGGGTTTCGCGCACTGCCTGCCGATGCGGATCTCAGGCTCAGGGCCGTCGAGCATGCGGCGGAACCGCTCGAGCGCGCCGGGGACGAGCGGCATGAACGCGCGTGCCTGC
>CAYWCB010000139.1:0-5554 GCA_964456615.1 uncultured Eubacteriales bacterium
ATCTTGTAGTCCTCGCCCTCGATCTTCACGTCCGTGCCGCCGTACTTGCTGTAGATGACGACGTCGTCGACCTTGACGTCCACGGGTGCGCGCGTGCCGTCTTCCTTCATCTTGCCCGGACCCACGGCCAGGACGGTGCCCCTCTGAGGCTTCTCCTGGGCGGTGTCCGGCAGTACGATGCCACTCTTCGTGACCTCCTCAGCCTTCGCCGGCTTCACGATGACGCGGTCTTCCAACGGCCTGAGATTCATCGACTGCCCTCCTGCTTCATCCGACATTCCCAACGTCCGTCCGCCGCATTGTCTCCGCGAGCGGACTCTGTCACGTGCCGCAAGACGCCGATGCGCCTTGTGCGTGGGCTCACTCCAGGCATGTACCCCTTGTGCGGCCTTGCGCGCAGTGAGCTCCATCGAGCGCTGGCACTCGCTCCCTTAGAGTGCCAGCAGATACGGATTCTAGCCGAACGGAGTCCGCACGTTCAATAGCTGTCAGCAGCGACTTCTCGGCAAGGGTTGATACGCCCGCACTTAGGTTTGCGGTATTGGAGCCGGGCCCTCTCGACGTACGGGGGGTCGTGTTTCCTCGCAACCAGTCCGCGCGGACGGCGCATCGCCGCTACTCGCGAAGACGGGACGCTCTAGCTGTCCAGCCGAAGACTCGGGGCAGCGTCGGCGTCGAGGCCCAGCAGGTCGCCGCGCAGCAGCCGGTAGTGACCGGCCGCCGCGATCATGGCCGCGTTGTCGGTGCACAGAGCGAAGGGAGGCACCGAGACGTGGACGCCCCTCGCCTCGAGTGCGCCCGCCAACGCCTCGCGAAGGGCCGCATTCGCGGCAACACCTCCGGCAAGACAGAACGTCTTCACGCGGTGCTCCTCGACGGCACGGACGGCCTTGGCCACCTGTACGTCGATGATCGCCTGCTGGAACGATGCGGCCAGATCCGGCACGTCGATGTCTCGTCCGGCCTCGTGCTCGTGACGGATGTGGTTGATCACGGCCGTCTTGAGGCCCGACAGCGAGAACGCGTAGTCACCGGAGTGCAGCATCGCGCGCGGGAAGTCGATGGCCCGCGGGTCGCCCGTCTCGGCGAGCCTCGAGAGGACAGGGCCTCCGGGATAGCCGAGCCCGAGCACCTTCGCGACCTTGTCGAACGCCTCCCCCGCCGCGTCGTCGAGCGTCTCACCGAGCGTGTGATAGACGCCCCACTCGGGCATGTGCACGAGCGAGGTGTGCCCGCCCGAGACCACGAGCGCCACCAGCGGGGGGGCGACATCGGGGTCTGCGAGCCAGGCCGCGTAGACGTGGCCCTCGAGATGGTTCACGCCGACGAGCGGCAGGCCCGTCGCGAACGCGAGTCCCTTCGCGTATGCAAGGCCGACCACGAGTGCGCCCACAAGGCCTGGTCCGTAGGTCACGGCGATCGCGTCGAAGTCGCCGAAGCCGAGCGGCGCCGCACTTTCGCCCTTCCCGCCCGCGTCTGCGCGTGCGCCTGCCTGTGCTGCCAGCGCTTCGCCTGCCCGAGCGAGCGTCTCGTCGACCACCGCGACGATGGCCTCGACATGCTTCCGGCTCGCGATCTCGGGCACGACGCCCCCGAACCGGGCGTGGAAGTCCACCTGACTCGCGACGACGCTGGCGAGCAGCTCTCGACCTCCCCGCATGACGGCTGCCGCGGTCTCATCACACGACGTCTCGATCGCGAGCACGAGAAGCGAGTCGCGGTCTTGCTCGGCCAGGTGCGTCCTGGCGGACGTGCGGATGTCACCACCCATGATCAGTGCCGACTCGTCCGTGTCCGCATAGTAGTCCGGGCGGACCCCGGTCATAGCCAGGCCCTCCGACTCGTAGAGGCCTCTCGCCTCCACGTTCGAAGGCCGCACTTCCAAGGTGAGGCGCTCCGCCCCACGAGAGGCCGCCTCGTGACGTAGCGCTTCGAAGAGCGCCCTGCCGATCCCACGGCGCCGCTGACCGACACGCACGGCGAGGTTCATGAGGTGCGCGTCTTCGCCTACGACCATGATGCCCCCGTAGGCGACGACGTCGCCTGCCTCTTCGGCTACGAGCCAGAACCGGTTCTCCTCGACGAGCTCGGACAGGAACATGCCGCGTGTCCATGGGGTCGCGAACGACTCCCGCTCGATACTGAGCACCGCCTCGAGATCCGAGGGAGCCATCTGCCGCAGTGAGCATGTCTCCCGCACGCTCATGATGCCGCCCCCGACGGCTCCGGACTCCCGTGCGCGTTGGCGTCGCCGGCAGGGGGGCCGCTCACGCCCGTGCTCGGCGGCGCGACGGGGTCCAGCCCGGCCCGGACACGTTCGGCCTCCTCGGCATCCGACAGCCGCGTGTATACCGGCAGGACGAGGCCTGGATCACCACCCACGACGCTCCCGTCGGCGAGCGATGCCGCGAAGGCGCGCAGGAGCCCGTCGCCGGTAGGGGCCCACCACGACTCGGGCGCGAGTGACGCCCGCTCGTCGAAGGCCTCGGTGAAGACGTCAGCGTGCTTGGCGAGCCCGTTCCCGGCGAGAAGCATCGGCTCGTCGAGACTCGACCACTCACGCGCTGCGTGCTCGGGATGCGCGACGTAGTCGGCCGACCGTCGTATGACCGAGCGCACCGCCCGGACCCCGGTGATATCGAACAGCGCCGGGTAGACCTCGCCGCGCATGGCGTCTCCCACCACGGCAAGTGTGCCCGACCAGTCCTCCGGCACGCCCCACGCGATCGCGTCGAGCGTCCCTACGCCGAAGAGTGGCACGCCAAGACCATGAGCGAGGCCTTTCGCGCTGGCCACGCCGATGCGCACGCCCGTGAATGAACCCGGACCCCTTCCCACTACCACCTGGCTGATATCGCACGGGCTCAAGGACGTATCCGAAAGCAGCTCAGACACGGCCGGGAGCACACCGCTCATCGCAGCCCGTGGCGCATCGAAGTCGCGCGTGCGCACGGTCTGGACGCGTACACCCGTGCGCGCCCCGACGCCTATCGCTACGCGCTCGGACGCGGTGTCGAACGCCAGGACGATGCCCTCGGGCTCCACGACTACTCACCCACCGGGACGACGCCTCGAAGGCGAGGCGCGACGGCGGCAAGCTCTCGGACCAGCGAATCCGACCTCGTTCCGGCCCCTACGATCTGGACTCGGCGCTCGACGTCTCCGAGGATGTGGAGTTCGATCGCCACGTGGTCGGGCGGCGCCGCCTCGGCAAACTTGTCCCCCCACTCGACCGCCGCCACACCACCGGCCTCAAGCGACCCGAAGTAGTCGATGTCCTCGAGCTGGTCGGGGGAGTCGAGGCGGTAGAGGTCGATGTGGTAGAGCGGCAGACGACCCTCGTGCAGGAGCAGGATGTTGAAGGTGGGGCTCGTCACGGACTCGGAGACACCGAGCGAGCGTGCCAGACCCTTCACGAGCTGCGTCTTCCCCGCCCCCAGGTCGCCCGACAACAACAGCACGTCGCCCGGTGCCGCCAGCGAGCCGAACGCCTCGCCCAGTCGGTGAGTTGCCTCGGCAGAATCCGTATCCACAACGACTCGTGCCACGAAGGCCCCGTCTCGAAGATCTCCGCGACCGGCCGTGCACAGCTCAGGCACCGGCCGCTCCAGCTGCCTAGCGTCTAGAACAGCGTACCCTGCTCCGGCCGAGCGGTCTCGGGTGTCTCGCCCGATCCGGGAGACGGCACGTCGAGCGAGTCGGCCGATGCGCTGTCGCAGCGCCCTTCGCCAGCGCTCTCGTCCCGTGGGCCCAACCCCGCGACCACAGACGCCGCGCCGTCCTCGGCACGCGCCAGCTCCTGCTCGAGCAGGACCGCGAGCCGCTTGAAGTCGTCCGAGAGCACCTGCAGTTTCGTCTGGTCGTAGAGCGCCGCTGCCGGGTGGAAGATCGGCAGGACGGCTCTCCCGTCGACTTCGTGCCGACGACCTCTCAAGCGCGTGATCCCGATGTCAGTCTTGAGCAGGAACTGGGTTGCGAACTTGCCGAGTGCGACGATCACACGCGGGTCGATGATGCGTATCTGCTCTCTCAGGAACGGCGTGCACGTCGCGATCTCGTCGGGCAGCGGGTCACGGTTGTTCGGCGGACGGCACTTCAAGATGTTCGCGATGTAGACGTCGCTGCGCGCAAGCCCCGCCGACGCCAACAACTCGTCGAGGAGCTTGCCCGCGGCGCCCACGAAGGGCTCTCCCTGCAGGTCCTCCTGGCGCCCCGGCGCTTCGCCGATGAACATCACGTCAGCATGCGGATTCCCCACGCCGAAGACCAGCCGCGAGCGAGTATCGCCGAGCGCACAGCGGTGGCAGTCCCCGATGTGCCCCTCGAGCTCGGCCAGATCCGTGAATGCTGGGAGTGGCTCGCTCACAGCCAGGTGGTGATCTCCTCGAGCGGCCGCCGTGCGGGGCGTCCGGCTGATTCCGCGCTGTACCCTATCGGGAGCACTGCTATCGGCCTGATGGGGGACTTGATGCCGAGCGCGTCGCGAACCCCCTCCTCGTCGAACGCACCGATCCAACACGACGCCAGCCCGCGGTCGACGGCCGCGAGCAGGATGTTCTCGACCGCAGCTGCGGTGTCCTGGATCGCGTACAGGCTCTCTCCCCGATCGGAGTACCGCGCGTAGCACGGCCGCGGGTCGGTGGACACGACGATGATGACCGGCGCGGCCGCAGCCCAGCGCTGGTGCATCGCCGCCGCCAGCGTCTCCCTCGCTCGGGCCGAACGGACGACCGTGAACCGCCACGGCTGGATGTTGCCCGCGCTTGGAGCGACGACGGCGGCCTGCAGCAGCATCCGGACGTCGCCGTCCGACACGGTCTTCTTGCTGTCGAAGTGCCGCACGCTGCGACGCTTCGCAAGTACCTCGGAGAATTCCATGTACCATCCCGTCTGCGCACGCCGCTACGCCGGCCCGTACTCCGGCCAATTCTAGAACAAGGAAACCGCCCAGGCGCACAGAACACCTATCTGTAGGAGGTGATGTGCCCAATGAGCACTCGACGACCCGACGTGAGCGACGAGGACACCGGCAGGCGGACCTTCCAGATCAGGAAGGAGCGTGCTGCAGAGCGGGCCGTTGAGCGGCTCAGGCACGGACTCAGGTCCGAGTGGGCCTCCTACACCCAGCGAGAGATCGAGGAGCTCGAGTGGCTTCTCGGAGAGATATGGGCGTACGTGCCACGCGACGAATGGGAAGGCCTGCACTTCGGCAAGGTGAGCAGCGGCGACGTCATCAAGCTGCTCGGCCTCGCCACGCAGATGCGCACGCACAGCCGCGACACCGTGGCCGCCCTCCAGGAGGCCGTCGCCATCGTGAAGGCGCGCGGCTGACGCCAGGCAGCTCCGCAAGACCAAGAGCGCCGCAGACGCTCCCCGCGCGGCGAGCGTCTGCAAGCATTCGCGCAGGGCCGCGTCCGCTCAACACCCACCAAAGACCTAGGGGCGACGTCCACACCCCCCGGTGGGTGACGTCGCCCCAAGTCGGCTACACGCGCGCACGCACTACGCGTGGCTCGTGGAGGTCTACGGGTGTCAGGCTCTCTGCTCGGCCTTC
>CAYWCB010000140.1:0-5481 GCA_964456615.1 uncultured Eubacteriales bacterium
GTCGGTCGAGCCGGCCCACGAGAGCGTGACCGAGCTCGCGGTCTGGCCGGACGCGCTCGGCTGTCCGGGGACGGTGGGCGGGTTCTTGTCGATCCTCACGGTCGCGAACTTGTGGGGTGTCTCCTCGAGCAGGAGGTTGTCCACCGACCAGTACTCGACCGTGGTCTGTCCCTCGGCCGAGATCGTGACCGAGCTGCCAGGCGTGGTCGCTCCGCCGCCGAGCCTGTAGTAGGTAGTGGGCGGGATACCGCTGTCATCGGTCGCCGAGAAGGTGACCGTGACGTTGACGGCCGACCAGCCCGCGGGGATGCCACTGGCGCTCGTGGTCGGCGGAGTATTGATGCTCACAGTCGGGTACGGCGAGGGGCTCGTGGAGGCGCTGAGGCCGAACTCGCCGGAGAAGACGACTCGGTAGTAGGTCTTGGCGCTCGGCGTCACGGTGAAGCTGAACGCGCCGCCGGCGCTCGTCGTGGTGGTCCCGTTCACGTTCCACGTGGTGCCGTTGGGCGAGAACTGAAGGGTCACCGTCTTGCCCGCAAGGCCCGCCCCGGCAGCCGTCTTGAGCGTGCCCGAGAGCGTGGCCGACTGGCCGGGATTCACGAGCGGCGATGAGGTCTGCAGGGTAAGGGCCGTCAGGGAGATCACCGGGACGCTCACCCAGGTCGCGCCGCTGTCGGTCGACTTCAGGAACGTGTTCATGCCTCCCGCGTAGACGGTCGCGGCGTCGGCGGCGGTGAGGGAGAAGATATGCTGCCCGGGGGAGTACACCACCGTCCAGTTCGCGCCGCCGTTGGTGGTGCGCCTGATTCCGCGGCTCGCGTCGCCTGCGATGACGGCCGTGTTCGCGTCCAGGCCCGCGATCGAGATCCTGGCCGTGTGGCCCGTCACGCCCGACGTCCCCACCTGCGGCCAGGAGGCCCCGTCAGTCGTCTTGAAGACCTGGCCGGTCGTGGATGCGAGCCAGGCCGTGAAGCCGTTGACCACGCTCACCGTCGTCACGGGCGCCCCCGCTGCAGCGGTCTGCGTCGTCCACGTGGACCCGTAGTCGGTGGTCTTGTAGATCAACGCTTGCTTGAACGTGACGAAGCTCTGATTCGTGCCCACGACGCTCCACTCGGTACCGACCGCCCAGCCGACCTGTCCGTCGGGGGCGAAATCCACCGAGTCGAGGCGCGCGATCGTCGAGGGAGCTTCCTGGTCCTCGCTCGGCCGAGGCTGGATGGGGCCGTCGAAGCGCTTGCTCCAACTCGCCCCACCATCGGTCGATCTCCAGATCGTGGCCAGATCCCCGGCTGGGGCGCCCATGTGGACACCAACAGCGACGAGCGTGCCGTTGGGGAGGCGCTCGATGTCGGCCATGTTCAGGGCACCGACGCCCGGCATCATCTCCCCGGTGAGCAGCCACGTCGAACCAAAGTCGGAAGTGGAGTGCGCCACATTGCTGAACGATCCGATCGCCGAGGCGCTCGACTGGCTCTGCGCGCTCACGCTGACCAGCGACGTGTTCATCGCCTTGTGCTTCCAGGTCGCGCCGCCGTCGCTCGTATAGGAGGCGAATCCGCCACCCGCGTCGAGGCGCGCTCCCACGACGTAGCCGTGAGTAGCGCTCACGAAGGAAGACCCGGTCACGGAGATGTTCTCGGCGGCCGCGACGGAAGGAAGTGCGGCGACAGCAGCGATGGACAGCCCGAGAATGGTGAGCAGTCGCCAAGATCGGCGCATGGTGGGACTCCTTACCCCTTTGTGCACCCACGGACCTCTCTTGCGGTGAGCCGGAACCCGCGATGCACGTTTCGCTTCACGCCGTTCTTAGCATCGTTCATGCCTACCATCGCGTGGAGGCGACCCACAACGGAGGCTCAACAGCACGCTCGCTCGGCGGAAGGTCCCGCAGCGCATGCACACTGGCCCGGCGTGAGTCCGGTGCGAATCCGGCAGGAATCCGGTGGGAATCCGCTCGAACATGGGAATCTCGAACATGAGGAGCCAGAGCGGAAGGGGGAGTCGAGATGGCCGTTGTTCGCGTTGCCGACGAAGACCTTGCGGTCCTCAAGCGCGTCCTCGAACTGCTCCTGTCGGACGTCCGGATGGAGATCTGCGATACCGACAGCGCCGACTTCCGGGAGGGTCTGAAGGAGGAGAAGCGCATTCTTCAGGACGTGATCGCCCAACTCGAGAAGGAGTCGGCGTAGCCCTCGGCTCGGCTCAGATAGCGGGTTGGCGGAGGCGTGTGAGAATCGAACTCACCCGGGACGCTCTTCACGCCCCACAACGGTTTTGAAGACCGCGGAGCCCACCAGGACCCATTCGCCTCCAGGAGCGGATTCTAGCCAGCGCGATGCCGGTGCGCCACCCGCGAGCGCCTCGCTGCACACCGCGAGCGTCTCTCGGCTCCCTGCGCGCGTCAGCGCCACCCCGTATGCGCGCCCGAGCCGTCACACGCTGTTCTACGACCGGGGCCCCAGCACCCTTAGGTCCCCTTCGCGCTTGGTGACGGCCTGCGCGTCGAAGTACTCGAGCAGCGGGATCGCGTATTTCCGCGATACGCCGAGCGCGTCGCGGAGCTCCGCCGCGGTCGCTCCCTCCGGATGCGCGCGGAGGTGACTCACGAGCGCCTCCCGAGCACCTGAGATCGCCGTAGCATCGAAGTGCAGCTCGGGACTGAGGCGCACGACGCTCCCTTCGGCTGCCAGACGCGTGAGGGCCTTGCGCGCCACACCGACGTCGGCGATACCCGCAGCCGCGGCGAGCTCGCTCACGGTCGAGGGCGCGAGTCCCTGGGAAGCGAGCAGCGGGCCGAGAGCGGCGAGGGCCTCCCTTTCTTCGGCGAGGGCAGTCACGGCCGCCTTCGGATGCCGCACCGATCCCTTCTCCGCGACCGCCGCGTCGCGCTCGATGGCCGCCTGGAGCAGCGCATCGAACACCTTCGGCGCAAGACGGCGATCTACGCGGTCGCGCAGCGCGAGAACGGCGATGCCGGTAGCCTTGGGTTGCTCCGCGTGGAAGGCCAGCAGCTCGCGCCCGATAGCGGCGAGGAGCGCCCCCATGGCCTCGGCGGTGACGAAGTACGTCTCGCCGGCGGCCTTGAGTCGATCGAGCGAGGCGCGGTTGAGCTCATCGGCGACCTGCGAGCGGGGCACGCCGAGCGCGGCGGCGACCTCTGCGGACGACATCGGCAAGGCGCGCGCCGCCAGCAGGCCCGTCGACGCGCTCGAAAGGTCGTGCGCCACCAGCGCGTCGAGCAGCTCGCGCTCATGCGCCTTCAGCGTCGTGCGCCTGGGTGGGAGCACGTCGAGCACCATCCCACCGCCGATCGTGTAGACCGGCGAGTAGCTGCGGATGATGAAGTGGTCGCCGTAGCGCGGAGCGAGCGGTTCTTCGAGACGCACCTGCGCGAGGCCCGACTCGCCCGGCGCGAGCGCCGCGGCGTCCATGAGCAGCACGCGGCCCAACACCTCGCGCGTGCCGTGATCGACGTGCACGCGCGTGCCGCTCTCGAAGGGCTTGTCCTCCCACGGCTTGCCGAGGTAGGTGAACCGGGCATCGAAGCGGTCCGTGATCGCAAGCGTGCCCGGCTCGGCGACGATGTCGCCGCGGTCGATCTCGTCCGTGTCGAGGCCGACGATGTTGAGCGCGACGCGCTGGCCCGCCTGCGCGCGCTCGACTTGCTCGCTATGCACCTGCACGCCCCGCAGGCGCCCGCGCCTGCCGCTCGGATAGAGCTCGACGGCGTCGTCGCGCGCCGCGGTACCCGACCACATCGTTCCCGTCACGACCGTGCCCGCGCCCGAGATGGTGAAGACGCGGTCGACGGGCAGGCGCATCGGCAGGTTCGCCTGACGCGCCGGCGCCTGTTCCGCGATCGCGTCGAGCGCTTCGAGCAATGCCGGGAGCCCCTCGCCTGTGCGCGCCGAGACCGCGACGATGGGCGCGCCCTCTATGGTCGTGCCCTCGAGCAGCGCGCGCACGTCCTCGCGCACGAGCTCGACCCAGTCGGCATCAGCGAGGTCCGACTTGGTGATGGCGACGACGCCCCGGGGGATGCCGAGCAGATCGACGATCGCGAGGTGCTCGCGCGTCTGCGGCATGACGCCGTCGTCGGCGGCCACCACAAGCAGCACGACGTCGATGCCGGTCGCCCCGGCGACCATGTGGCGCACGAACTTCTCGTGCCCGGGCACGTCCACGACGCCCATCGTGCGCCCGCTCGGAAGGTCGAGCCGGGCGAACCCGAGCTCGATGGTGATGCCGCGCTCCTTCTCCTCGGCGAGACGGTCGGGATCGGTGCCGGTGAGCGCTTTGACGAGCGCCGACTTGCCGTGGTCGATGTGCCCGGCCGTGCCGAGGACGAGCGAGGGAGCCGAGGTCATGGCGGTCACGGGCGAGTCACCCGCTCACTCCTCGACGTCCTCGATGACCATGATCCGGAAGACGACGGGGTTCGCCGAGTCCGGGCAACACGGCGAGACCTCGGCCTCGCCGCTCCACGGCATCGTGCCGCCCGCGCGCAGCGCGAACACGTAGTGCTGGATCGAGGCCCAGGCTGAAGCGCACATACCCTCGGGAAGCATGCCGTCGCGGACCTCCCACGCGTCGCCCGGTTCGATCCCGACGGGGCACTCGCCCCCGACGAGGATGTCCGTGACTTCGATTCTGACCGGCCGGCCGACGGATGTCGCCATGATGCTCTCCTGTGTCGTGGCCCACGTTCGGATCAGAGGTGTTCGTCTCGCGAGTCCGGTATCCGACGTCGCATACGAAGAGGTTCTACGCCAAAGCTACGCCCCCGACTCGCCGAGAATGGCCGACAGACGCGCGACGATCGCGTCCTCATCGGCAGGCGAGAGCGTGCGCGGGTCGAGCAGCAGCCGCCCCTCGTGGATCCGACCGACGATCGCACGGTCGGCTCCGCAGCGCAGCTGTGCCTCGAGCCCGTCCACGCTGAGCCCGCCCGCGACCGGAACCACGGCTACCACCACCGTGGGGATGTCCGCGAGCGGTAGAGCGCCGCCGCCCGCACGCGAGACGTCCTCGGCGGTCTCCACGATCGCCGTATCGCATAGTGCGTCGCGCAGGCGCGCCGCCAGCGCCGAGGCCCGCTCGCCCATCTCGGCCTGCGTTGCCGTGAGCATCCTGAGCGTCGGGACCTCGGACAGCGCGCGCTCCAGCTCCAGGTACGCCCGCAGCGTCGACTCCAGCGCGGCGAGCGTCATCTTGTCGAGGCGCACCGCGCGCGCCATCGGGTGCTTCTTGAGGCGCTGGATGACGTCCCACGTGCCGACGAGGATCCCCGCCTGCGGCCCGCCGAGGAGCTTGTCGCCCGAGCACGACACGAGCTGCGCTCCCTGTTCAATCGCCTCGCCGACGGTCGGCTCGTAGGGCAGGCCGTACGTGCGCAGGTCGAAGAGCACGCCCGACCCCTGGTCCTCGAAGACGGGGATGCCGTGTCTCGATCCCAGCTCGACAAGCTCGGCGACCGAG
>CAYWCB010000141.1:0-606 GCA_964456615.1 uncultured Eubacteriales bacterium
TGGAGCTCGTGAACGCGGCGAACGATTACCGGCGAGCAGCGCCCGATGGGCAGCGCGACCTCGCACTGGAGCGCGAAGTGGCCGACACGCTCACGCTCATGCTCGCCCCTTACGTGCCGCACGTCGCCGAGGAGCTGTGGCACGTCGCGCTCGGTCACGCGGAGTCGGTGCACTCGATGTCGTGGCCCGCCTATGACGCGGCGGCGGCCGCCGCCGAGGAGATCGAGATGGCGGTCCAGGTCAACGGCAAGGTGCGCGGTCGCATCAGCGTGGCCGCAGAGGCGCCCGAGGACGAGGTAGTGGCTACCGCGCTCTCGCAGGTCGGCGATTGGGTGGCAGGCCGAGAGGTGAAGAAGGTCGTGGTCGTGCCCGGGAAGCTCGTGAGCGTGGTCGTTTCCGGCTAGCGCTCTCGTGGGCCTGGACCCGCGATGTCCGCGGATCCTCGCTGTAGGCAAGGTAAGGTCCGGGTCGGACATCCGTAGTGTCCCTCGCGCATCCTTGGGGCGAAGCACGCCAACATCGTGAACCTGCAGCTCGTCCATCGCGACGGAAGTTTCCAGACCTTCCATCTCGCGGGCGTCTGCGTCCGTCTCGTGGTCGTAGCCG
>CAYWCB010000141.1:616-5478 GCA_964456615.1 uncultured Eubacteriales bacterium
CCAGAGCCGTGAGCAGGCCTCCCTCAGCCTGTGTGCAAGGGGGCATGCCACATGAACGAGATCCGGGCGCGGTTGCGCGAGGCGCTGCATCGGGCGGGGCTATCGAGCGTACCGCCGAGCGTCCTGGCCGTCGCACTGGTCATTGCGCTCTTGGGGATCGGGCTCGGACTTCACCAGTGGTGGCCCCGCAGCGAGGGCATCGTGGTCTCAGCTCAGGACGCGGCCGCGTCCGCCCCTTCGGTCGCGGAGCCATCCGGCCCGGTCGAGTCCGATTCGTCCGGAGGTCGTCTGTCGGCCGAGCCCGCAGCCGCCCAAGCCGAGTCGGCGAGCGGAGCACCGCTCTTCGTACACGTGGTCGGCGCGGTGAGACACCCGGGTCTGTACGAGGTGGCCGCGGGCTCACGCGTCGCGGACGTGATCGAGAAGGCGGGAGGGCTTCTCGGCAACGCGGCCGAGCGCGGCCTCAACCTCGCCCGCCCGGTGATGGACGGCGAACAGGTCGTCGTGATGACCCAAGACGAGTTCGCGGCCGATCCATCCGGCGGGTCTCAGGCTGCTGCCGGGCCCGGCCCGGCAGGTGGCGCCGCCGCACCCTCATCGGCGTCCGGGGGTCTCGTGAACGTCAATACCGCCGACGTCGCGCTGCTCGATACCCTCCCTGGCGTAGGACCGTCGACCGCCGAGAAGATCGTCGCCGAGCGCGAGGCGAACGGTCCCTTCACGTCTGTAGAGGATCTGACGAGAGTCCCAGGCATCGGACCCAAGAAGCTGGAAGCTCTGCGCGACCTCGTGGTGACGCGGTAGAGCAGCGACGGTAGGAGCACCCGGAGCACCGTGATAGGCGAACGTTCCGGTGTCCAGAAGATGCGGGCCGATGTCCGACGATAGGATTTGCGCGCCCGTGGTGCGTCCATCTCTGCCGCCGCTGGCGTGGTTCGCGACGGCGATGTGGTGCGGGGTGATCGTCGCGGAAGCGGCGTGGTGGCCAGGCGGCGGCGATGTGGCGTCGCGACTGCTGCTCGAGGTCGCGATCGGTGCTGCGGTGGTCGCAGCGGTGGCCGTCAACCGCCGTCTCCGGTCGATGGCCGTGTTCGTGACGTTGGGCTTGTGGTGCGGGGTCGTAGTCGGGACGTTGGCGTGGGCCACATCGAATCATCGGGCGGCGATGCTGACCGCGACCTCGAGCACGAGAGCGTGCGCGGAAGTGCTCACCGACCCGACACCAGGCCGATTCGGTTCCGCTTCGACGGGCAGGGTCCTGGAGCCGACCGCCGCTCGCGGGGCCAAGGTGCGGCTCCAATGGTCTTCGGACGGTCCAGTTCCCGAAGCCGGCGAGCTTGTCAGCATCACAGGGGGTGTGAGGCCCGCGCCGCCCGGCGAGAGGAGACGCTCGGATCTCAGATCGGGCGTCGGAGCCACATTGCGCGTGCGCTCACTGGAACGCCTTGGGAAGGCACGTAGCATCCGAGGCACGTTTCTCCCTGTGCGCGTGTGGGCCACGGAGCGGCTCACGGGTGTTCCGGGGCAGGGCGGGGACCTGCTGGCTGGAATCCTGATCGGGGATAGGCGGCGGCTCGTCAATACGCCCGCGGACGCCGCGTTCCGCACGACCGGTCTCACGCACCTCGTGGCTGTCTCCGGAAGTCACCTCGTGGTGGTCGCCGCGCTGGTATCCGTCGTCTGTGCCGGGATCGGCGTCACGCGCGGCTGGCGGTCGCTGGTCGTGCTGGGGATCGTGGGGTCGTACGTGGTCTTCTCGGGGGTACAGGTCTCCGCCGTCCGTGCGCTGCTCATGTCCGCGGTCGCGTTCGCTCGGCCCTTCTCGGGAAGGCGCGGGGACTCTCTGGCCGCCCTCGGCATGACCGTCGCCGTCATGCTCGTGCTGGACCCGCACGTGGCGTTCGATCTCGGGTTCCGCCTCTCGGTCGGCGCAGTGCTCGGACTCGTCCTGTTCGGGCGGTTGTTCGAACGCTGGGCGGAGGCCGCGCTACCGCGTCTGGTCAGATCTGCAGCCGGGCCGCTCGCGCTCACCCTAGCCGCTCAGGCGGCGACGTTGCCTCTCGTCGCGCGAACGTTCGGTGTCGTGTCGCTCGTCTCGCCGCTCGCCAACATCCTCGCCGGCCCGCTCATCGCGCTGGCTCTCGTGGTGGGCGTTCTCGGACTCATCGTCGCATCAGCGTGGGGGTGGCTGGGGACCTTGTTGCTGCGCGCCGCCGGGGCGGCGTGCGCGCTTTCCGTCGACATCGCGACGCATCTGGCCGCACTTCCGTCGGCGGCGGTCTTGGCCGACCGGTGGGTGCTCGTGCTGACGATGGTGTGTGCTCTCTCGCTCCCGCTCCTGTGGAGCGCCTGGCCCCAGCCGAGATCGTGTCGGCCCCGCGTAGCGGCGGTCGCGTCCCTTCTCGTCGTCGTGCTGGTGGCCCGGGGACCGCTCGTCGCCAGGGATCCCACGATGACCGTGCTCGACGTGGGGCAGGGTGATGCGATTCTGTTGCGCGACGGCAGATCGGCGGTCCTGGTCGACACAGGCCCGAGCGGATCAGCGCTGCGCCGCGCGCTGGCACGCGCCGGCGTGAGGCGTCTCGACGCGATCCTGCTGACCCACGACCACGAGGACCACACCGGCGGCCTCGACGGGCTTCAGGGAATCGTGCGCTACGACTCGATCATGTGCTCCGTCGCCTTTGACGCGGGAAGCGACGCGGATCGCGCGGCGGGGCGACGAGAAGATCTCGACGAAGCCGAGAGGGCGTTCGGCAGGCTCGAGACATCGGACGTCTTGCGCGCTGGGCGATGGCGATTGACCGTCCTGTGGCCTCCCGCGGATGCCGTCTTCGAGGAGACCAACGACACGAGCCTCGTGCTGCTGGCGAGCTGCGGCAGCTTCAGTGCGCTCCTGACCGGCGATGCGGAATCCGACGTACTGGGACGATTGCGCTTGGGCGGGAAGCTCTGCGACGTGGATGTCCTGAAGATCGGTCACCACGGGAGCCGCGACGCGGTGGGCGCGTCCGAACTGGACGTCCTTCGCCCCGAGGTCACACTCATCAGTGTGGGTGGCGAGAACAGATTCGGACACCCCTCGCCCGAGACTCTCGAACTCATCGCCGGGCGCGACAGCCGTACGCTTCGAACCGATCAGGTCGGCGATATCTCGGTGCGAGTGCTCGCGCAAGACGGCGGATACAGGATAGAGACGACCCGGGGCTCGGCGCGAACGAGCTGTGAGACAATCCCGACGTCGCCCGACCGGGCGACGTACGTCGGCGCTTGGATGGGCAGTGGGCGAGGAAGTCAGCGACCTCAAGAGCGTCTATCTCATCTACGGACCGCAGGAGCTCCGGCTCGAAGAGGCGCTCGCACGTTTGAAGGCGCGGCTATCGAACGTCGCCGACCTCGACTTCAACCTGCAGACGTTCCGGGGCGAGAGCTCACATGCGGACGAGATCGTCGCCGCATGCAACACACTGCCCTTCATGTCAGAGCGCCGCCTCGTGATCGTCCGCGATGTCGACAAGATGCCGAAGGCAGACGTCGATGCGCTCGTCGAATACGTACGCAGCCCCTGCGAGACGACGACGCTGGTGCTCGTCGCGGTCAAGGTGGACAAGCGTACGTCGCTCTACACGTCGGTCGCGAAGCTCGGAGGGGTAGCCGAGTACAAAGCGCCGAAGAGAAGCGAGCTCCCCTCGGCAGTGATAGCGATGTTTGCGGCCCGGGGTCGGAGCGTGGGGCGCGACGCCGCGGAGGTGCTCGTCGGCTCGGTCGGTCATGACCTGGGCAGACTCTCGGTCGAAGTCGACAAGGTCATCGCATTCGCGGGCGATGCTCGGACCCTGTCGCGGGACGACATCGAAGAGGTGATGTCGAGCACCGCGGCGACGTCCGTCTTCGAGTTCCTTGACGCGCTCGGCTCGCGGGATCCACGCTCAACGCTGCGGTGCGCGACCGATCTGCTCTCCAGCGGCCAGACGGAAGCGTACATCCACGTCATGGCCGCCCGGCGCCTGCGCGAGTTGGTGACGGCAGAGGCGCTCCTCGCGAGGGGGGAGCATGGGACGTTTGCGCTGGCGAAGGCGCTGCACAAGCAGGAGTGGCAGGTCCGTGATCTCCCGCGGCAGGCGGGACGCTTCGCGCCTGGCGAACTCGTGGACGCCCTCCGGGATGCCGCGACGGCCGAGGCGGACATGAAGACGAGCCGGGATTCCCGGCTCGTTCTCGAACGGTGGTTGCTCTCGGTGTGCGGAGCCTAGGCCCCTACGCCGTTGGCGGCCTTCATGACACCCGACTTGCGGTTTGCCGCCTGCCTCTTGTGGATGACGCCCTTGCTGGCGGCCTTGTCGAGCAACGTCGATGCCTCGAGCGCAGCGCTCTTCGCGGCCTCGGCATCGCCCGCCTCGACAGCGGTGTGAACCTTCTTGATGGCCGTCTTCAGTTCGGACCGAACGGCCTTGTTGCGCTGGTGACGCTTCTCGTTCGTGATGACGCGCTTCTTCTGGCTCTTGATGTTCGCCACGAATGGGGATCCTTCCAACTCTCACGGTGTTGCCCGTCGCAGTGGGGTGCCGACGAACCCGCAGATACTAGCACACGGCGCCGAGCGTCGCCAACAGGCCGGCTTCGACGAGTGGCGACACGATTGCTATCCTTGTCTGCCGATGTCTGACCCCCTCCACATACGCAACTTCTCGATCATCGCGCACATCGACCACGGGAAGTCCACCCTGGCCGATCGCATGCTCGAGCTGACGAACACGATCGCCGAGCGCGAGATGGTCGACCAGGTGCTCGACACCATGGACATCGAGCGCGAGCGGGGCATCACGATCAAGGCCCAGGCGGTCCGGCTCTTCTACGATGCC
>CAYWCB010000142.1:0-5354 GCA_964456615.1 uncultured Eubacteriales bacterium
GTGCCTCCCTTACAAGGAGGAAGTCGGGGGTTCAAATCCCTCATCGCCCACCATGAATGATGAAACGCCCCGGAGGAGTCCATTTGGAGGACTTCAAAGGGGCGTTTTAGCTGGTAAGAGGCTATGCAGCCAGGCGGCGAAGACCTCTCCCCGTGTGGACGGCGTCCAGTCGTTGAAGCATGATTGGCGCTGGGTGGCCGAAGTAGCCGCCGTACGGATTGGGGGAGTCATGGAGTCCTTTCGCAACCTGCCGAAGATCCTCAGAGTCCTGATCGGAATCGTTCTGCTCCCGCTCACCATCCTGTACGCCGTCTTCTGGATGTGGAAGAACCACTATTCGAACCCCGTCGCACGTGTGGCTTTGACCGGCATAGCGGGCTTCATGATCCTGATGCTCGTCGCCGTGCCCTTCGTCGAAACTGGTGCAACAGACGGCGGCAATACGGCGACCGCTCCTCCATCTCTACAGCCGTCGACCACGAAGTCCGTGCCTCAACCGAAGACAGAGATGGCTCCTGTCTCTGATGCGGCAACTCCAACGGGGGCTTCACCAGTGGCGTCGCAACCGGAAGCACCTGGATGGCGCGAAGCTTCGGTCACGCATGTTGTGGATGGGGACACGATCGCCGTCACCTTCAAGGACAACGGCGCGTCAGAGAAGGTTCGTTTCATCGGCATCGACACGCCTGAGAACACCACCAAGACCGAGCCCTACGGAGCGGAAGCGACAAGGTACACAACGAACAGACTTGCCGGCAGGACCGTGTATCTCGAGACTGACGTAGAGCAACGAGACCGGTACGGGCGCCTCTTGGCCTATGTGTGGTTGATCGCCCCCGACGAGGTCACGGACGCCTCCATCCGCACCAACCTCTTCAACGCGAGGCTGGTCCTCGAGGGCTACGCCACGCTCATGACCATTCCGCCGAACGTCAAGTATGTTGACCAACTGAAGTCGCTTGAGTCGGCGGCCAGGGATGCCAACACCGGTCTATGGGCTCTGTCCGCCGAATCGGAACCGAAGTCAGCCAGCAAGGCCGCGCAGGAGCCGGCGGCCAGGACTGAACCCGAGTCCGGGTCGAGTGCCCGGTACATCGCGAACAGGAACACCCAGAAGTTCCACTACGCCGACTGCTCGTCGGTCGATGACATGAATGAGAGCAACAAGGTTGCGTATTCGTCGCGGGAGGACTGCGTCGCTGACGGCTACGTGCCGTGCAAGCGGTGTGAGCCGTAGCTGAGTCGACGCTGCAGAACGTACGTCCACGTGCTCCATTGACCCGACCCGTCGAAGGACGCGCACGCCCAACACATCAGGGGGCCGCCCTATGTGGACGGTCCCCTGCTCGTGACGTGTCGGACCCGACCGCCCAACCGGTCGGCCGGTCGACTCCTGCGGCGTTCGCCCTGAACGCCTACAGTCCGGCGGTCGTCTCGGCCGAGGGGGCGACGTAGCCGCTGGGTGTGAGCGCGGTCCGGATGGTCGCCTCGTTGGTGCTCGACTCGCAGTAGTTGACCTCGATGCGTGACTCGCTCAGGTAGATCGTCGCGTTTCCCACGCCGGTGACGGTCTTGAGGCGCGAGAGGATGTCGTTGGCGTCGCGCTTGAGATCGCCACCGGAGGGAGTGGCGAGCGCTATGCTCGAGGAAGCGCACGCGTCAACCTGCGCTATCGTCAGACTGACCTCGTCGCCGGACACGGTCGCCTTTCCCGTGTTGGCCAGCGCGAAGATGGCCACAACAGCCACCGCTCCCACAACGAGGCCGAGGATAAGGCCGGACTTCTGGCGGGTCTTGGCGGGAGCCGGTTCGGCGGCTGGCGCGGAAGCACGCGAGGACCCCCCAGGCTTGTTCGACGCCCGTCCGCTCCCTTCTGCCGCCTGACGGGACTGCGCCGATGCGGCAGCTACGGGCTCGGCGGAACCGTTCTTCGCCTTCATCGTTTGCGAGATCCTTCTGCCGAAGAAGACGAAGAAGACCACGCCCGCAGCCACAAGAAGGATGGGGATGATCGACCCCGCACCACCACCGCTCGCGGGGGCGCTCGGCACGGCGGCAGGCGCGGCGGCCGGTGCCGAGTACGCGAAGAATAGCGACTCGGCCTGCCCTGCCTTCGCGTTCTGCACGTTCCGGGTGTAGTAACCAAAGCCCTGCGGCCCGGGCGTCATTGTTGCGCCCGAAGCGGCCGTAACGATCCGCGCGGTCTGCGGGAGTCGCCAGTTGAGACTGAGTTCTTTGAGGTCGGTCAATGGCGTCCACGAGAGCCTGGTCGCGTACCCGTCGGCGGTCGGGGTGGTCAGTCCGGGCACGACGACCTCGACCTGTCCGGTCCGCGCCTTGGTGAGCGTGAACGCATAGACGGTCATGCCGTTCTCGTCTCTCGTCTCGTACTGCACGGTGGGGTCCTTGTCGGGAGTCCCGCCGAGGATCTCCCCGGCCCACTGGTGCTGGGACCCCGCGGGAACCGGGAGCTCCACCTGGGCGGGGAGTGCCGTACCTTGGGGCAGCTTCCCCGAGATGAGCACGATGGGCGTGCCGTCGTCGCTGTGGACCGTCACGTTGACGGCTTCGAAAGGTGTCGGGGCCGCCTGGGCCGGGAGCACCTGTGAGAAGAGCGACGTGCCAAGGGCGAGCACGGCGAGAATGGCGATAGCGAAGCGTGAGGCAACACGCATTTTGGGACCTCCTGTGAGGTGAGCAGGAACGTACGCGAGGTTCGCGGGTCCGCTCAGATCCTCATGGGAGGGCGTGTCGGCTTGGGCGAGAACACGACGGCGCTCGCCTCGGGAGCACGCAGGACAGGGCTGTCGTCCGCCGGCTGGGCACGATCGGCGGGTAGTACCGCCGCAAAGGGGTTCAGCTGGCTCGCGGCGCGAGAATGCTCGGCGCGCGAGGAGTCACAGTACTCGTCCAGGCATGGGCCACATGCGAACGCGCTTGCCACCGGCAGCAGGCACAAGGCCACGACGGCGAAGAACAGGGCGACACCGCTCTGCCTCATCAGGCGCATCATGCCCGCCTGGAGAGCAACGGGCGTGCCGGACTGTCCGCCGGCCAGCTGCTCTCGGCGCATCTGATGGCGCTGTCAGCGGCTACACTACACACATGACGCGCGACGAAGAGACACCCCCCGAACTGCCGCCCAATCGCCCGCCGGGAATGCTCGGCGAGCACGGCATCAACCTCATGAAGGTCGATACGTTCGAGCCCGACGGGCTGAACGCGGGACTCATCCAAGAGTCGACCGCCGAGACGCGGCTGGCTCACGCTCGTGCTGCTCTACCTGCTCTTCTTCCCGGTCGCGTACGTCGTGCTCTGGGTCTCCAAACGACACACGCTTCGCGTGAAGATCACGACCACGATCGTCATGACGGTCGGGCTCGTGGTCGTCGGATACTACCTCCTGACGTAGACGCCGCGAGGCGAGGCGCCGCCATCCGCGGCCGGAGCCACAGCAGCGCCTCGGCGTCTCAGCGCCAGAACCGGGCGATCAGCGTCAGGATCAAAGTGAGAAGCAGGCTCAACAGTATCGAGGTCGTGATGGGGATGAAGCAGCTCCCGCTCTGAGATTCGATGCGGATGTCGCCGGGAAGGTGGCCAAGGCGCGTGCCGAGACCCGCGCGCCCGAGGAACCACAGCACACCTCCGAGCAGCGCGAGCGCCAACGCCACGACGAGCATCACCTTGCCCAACTGCTGCAGGTCCACGCTCACTCCTCGTCAGGTCGCGGAGGGCGCCGGGCGCGCTTCTTTGCCGACTCCCGCGCCTTGGACGCAAGCCGGTGCCTGGTCGACGACGCGGTGGGCTTCGTCGGTACGCGCTCGGGGGGCGGAGGCGCAAGCCGCTCCTCGATGCGCTTCCGAAGCCTCTCGAGGCAGTCCTGCTTGTTGCGGTACTGGCTGCGTTCCCGCCTGCAGACGACGACGATGCCAGTGGGCCGGTGCTTCAGACGGACCGCCGAGTCGGTGGTGTTGACGGATTGTCCGCCCGGACCTGTCGCACGAAAGGTGGTCACGTCGCACTCGGCGAGGAGTGCCTCGTTCGATTCCGGCAACTCGTAGGTCTCAGGGCTTGCGTCTGCGTCGCTCACTGCTCGATGCTGATCGCCTCGACGGGGCAGCTCTCTTCGGCGTCGCGCGTGCAGCCATAGAGCTCGGGGTCAGGCGAGTCGTCGATCACGTACGCGATGCCGTCGTCGCGGAGCTGGAAGACCTCGGGGCACACGTCTTCGCACAGGCCGCAGCCGATACAGAGATCGCGGTCCACAACGGGCTTCATCTGGCTCCTCCTTGCTCGTCGGCAGGTATGAGAGGGCTGCTAGGGCGCTCGGATCGGCCGAGGTCGGGATAGCGGTCGGCCGTGCTGTGCCTAACATACCCCATCGGGGTACGGGGCCTGCGGGAGACGCGGCGCCGAAGCGGGTGACGGGTATCATCCCCGCGACAGGACGGCATCCGGTGCACGTCAGGGCGCATGAGGAGTCCGAATGGGCGACGTGGTCATCGGCACGTGCTCGTGGACCGACAAGACGATGATCGAGCGTTGGTACCCGAAGGGGACCTCGAACGCTGAGGCCCGGCTGCGCTACTACGCGTCTCGCTTCGACGTCGTTGAGGTGGACTCGACCTTCTACGGTCTGCCCAAAGCCGAGGTCGCGGCCGCGTGGGCGGCGCGCACGCCCCTGGACTTCACGTTCCACATCAAGGCGTACGGCATCATGACGGGCCACGAGGTCGACGAACGTTCGCTTCACCCGGAGCTCAGGGAGTTCGGCTACGAGGTCACGCCGCGCGGACGCGTCAGGCATCCGCCCGCCGAAATGGTGGAACGAGCGTTCGAGCTGTTCGTGTCGGAACTCGAACCGCTGCATCGTGCCGGCAAGATGGGCGGGGTGCTCATGCAGTACCCGCCGTACTTCACGGCGAAGGACGCGGCCCACCGCGACCGCAATCTCGAGTTCATCGAGCTAGGCGCGGAGATGCTGCGACCGCTCCCGGTGTTCGTCGAGTTCCGGCACAACTCCTGGGTCGAGGGCGCCGAGATGGAGCGGACACTCCGGTTCCTTGCCGACCGCGGGCTGACCTTCGTTGCCGTGGACGCTCCACAGATCGCTGGTGGAACGATGATGCCGCCGGTCACGGCCGTCACTGCACCCCTCGGCTATGTGCGTCTGCACGGGCGCAACCGCGGAACGTGGTACGCGCGGACCGCCTCGGCGGCCGACCGCTTCGACTACCTCTACACGCCCGAGGAACTCGGCGAATGGCGCGAGCCGATCAGTCAGCTCGCCGAGGAGACGGAGCGGACCTGGGTGATGTTCAACAACTGCAAGTACGACTACGCGCCGCGCAACG
>CAYWCB010000143.1:0-1989 GCA_964456615.1 uncultured Eubacteriales bacterium
GGCGACGGCAGACACGACGAGCGCGATGCCGGCGGATATCGCAAGCGTGCCGAGCAGTTCTTGCACGGACATCTGGTCGACGTTGTGCGCGAAGAAGGCGATCGGCCGGTGGCACGCGAACAGCAGCGGGACCGCCAGCCAGGCAAGGGCGCGCCTCCGCCTTCCCGTGTCCTCACTCGGCGACATCCTTTGCCTCCATCAGGTACAGCGTGCGTTCGCATTCGTCGAGTTCGGTCACTCCGTTGATGTCGAAGTGCCCGGAGAATGCCTGCTCGAAGCCTTCCCGATGGTAGCACGGGAAGATGTCCTCCCTTGACGCGAGCAGCCTGCGGACCTGGCTGTCCGACTTCGGGACGAACTCGATGATGAGACGCGGCGCAAGCCCCGCGAAGAAGCCTGCGAGCTGCTCCAATGGGACGTTTCGCGAGATGGCGATGTGATGCACGAGCGCGAGCGCGAGCACGAGGTCGGGTCGGCCGCGGTCGAGGAATGACGATCTCTCAACAAGTCGCCAGCCCACAGAGGGGCTTGGGTTCATGAGGTCCATGCGAAGTGGCAGCACACGCGCTTCCTTGCGCGCCTTCGCGTCAAGGTAGGCCCTCTCGACGGCCGCCGGGTCGGTGTCGAATGCCAACGTGTAGGCGCCGGCCTCGGCGGTAAGGCGGCTGAAGCGTCCGGTGTTCGCTCCGAGGTCCCAGACCGTTCGCGGAGCGACACGCTCGACGAATCTCGTAACCGCTTCGAGCTTCGCCTGCATCGCCGCGTCGGTGTAGTTCGTGTCCTCGTAGTAGTCGCCCCACTCGGTGCGCCCGGGCTTCCACTTCAGACCTCTCACGGCGCCGGCGAGGCTCTCGATGAGGCCGCGGACGGACTTCTCGCTCACACGGACCTCTCGCGCGCGGGCACCCTCGTCGGCATACCTGCCCTGCGCCTTCGCGTGTGCGTGGATGTGCATGAGCAGAGACGGACGCATGCGGCTCGATCCCGGAAGCATCGTCGATGCGAGATCCAGAGGTATCCCGTCCAGATCGGTGCGCATGAGCATGAGGGTGCGCACGTCGACCATCGACGTCAGGGCGAGCGGGGCGAGGAAGTGCTCGCAGAACTGCCGGTAGGCGACCCAGGGAGTTCCGGGCACATAGCGCTCGAACGACAGCGTGTCGATGAACGCCGGTCGGCTTCCAACGAACTGCACGTTGTACGAGCTCGCGTCCTTGAGGACCATGCCGTGATCGAGTGCGAGTGACGCGATCTTGAGCGTGAGCAGCGCCGCGTCCTTCAGCTGCGAGAAGCACCACTCGTACGGATAGGAGATGTAGGGGATGGCCGTCGGGCGGATGACGAGCGCGGTCCCGACCGGGGCAAGAGGATCGTCCGCGATCTCCTCGTGTGCGACCATGAGCCCGCGCGAGGTCAGCGCCTCGTACAGGCCGGACGACATGAGAGTGCGGTATTCGTCGCGATAGGACTCCGCGACGGCACGGAGTATGACCCCGTCGCGTCGGAACACCTGTCCGCTCGGGTCCCGGTACGACGCGCCGAGCGGTTCCGCCTCAGTCATCCTCGGGCTGCGCCGGCTTGCGTCCGAACAGGCTCGCTATGCGGCCCCAGAACAGCTTGATGGCAAGACCGCCGGCGACGACCCCTGCGATCAACCACTGAAAGACGAGAGAACCGGTGCCTGCGTCGAGGTACGCCAGGGCAGATTGCGGTCCGGCCGCTTCTGCAGCAAGGCCGATCGCTGCCGTGGCGAGCACCGCGAATAACAGGCGCCTGATACCGGTCATGCGTGTGTGCAACCCCCGTCTCGGAGACGCTTGGCGGGCACTTCTGGGCAGTGTCTGCCCGCATGGTAGCGCTTCGGAGGACTTGTTACACGCCTGTGACTCGAGAACGGCGGAATCCCGGGCACGTTCTCGCGTACCGGATCGCCTGCGGTGCCTAGACGCCCCCGGGAGAGTCCTCCGCTACGGACCGATACCGTACTGT
>CAYWCB010000143.1:2089-5344 GCA_964456615.1 uncultured Eubacteriales bacterium
GCGGTGCCTAGACGCCCCCGGGAGAGTCCTCCGCTACGGACCGATACCGTACTGTCTCGCCACGTCCTCCACCTCTGATGCGGTGATGCCGTACTTCTTGGCGACCTGCTCGACCGACCGGCGATAGACGGCTTGCGGATCCGAGGGGGTGCCGTCCACGGCGGCGGCCTCCGCGGAAGTCATCGCGGCACGCAGGTCAGCGGCCACGGCTGCCCGGTTCGCCTTGCCCCGGATGGCTCCGACGTCGGTGGTGGAGTCGACCGGCGCGTCGGAAACGGTGCTCTCCCTCGATCCCGAGCCGCTGCCCGCGTCGCTCCGGGTGCACGCAGGGAGCGCCAAGAGGACCAGGGCCGCGAGAGCTCCCGCTAGCAGCAGTCTGCGCATGATCGGCGATGCCTCCCGCTCACGTTGCGACACCGATCCGAGCATACTACGCGCGACGCGTGCGGTCGGCGCGGCGCGTAGCGGTCGGCGTGGACGGTGCGCGCGACCGAGCGAGACCGCGCCCGAGCGAGATCGCGCCCGCGCGCCCGCAGCCCTCGAGGGGCAGGAAGGGAGGGCTCATCTGGCGGAGGGGGTGGGATTCGAACCCACGAGACCCTTGCGGGCCTACCGGTTTTCAAGACCGGGGCAATCAACCACTCTGCCACCCCTCCGAGGCGCGGCGAGCAGTCAGGAGAATACCACGCTGTGCGGGACCGGCCGCGCTGGTACCCAGGGTGCGCGTAGATGCAGTCGGGGATCTCGGCGACGCGCACCTCCACGCTCTGGCATGTGGCATCGGCGCGCGGCATCGGCGCGAGCCAAAGGGCTCCCGATGCTATGCTCGGATCGGTGATCGGCGCGCGAGGCGCCCGGACGCCTGGTGCGCTGCGAGACCGGAGGACTCATTGCACAGAGCCGACGAGATGCACATGGCCCTGGCGCTCGAACAGGCGCGCGAAGCCGCCGAGGTCGGCGAGGCGCCGATCGGCGCGGTCGTGGTGTGCGACGGAGCCGTCGTGGCAACAGGCTTCAACCGCCGCGAGATCGACTGCGATCCGGCGGGGCACGCGGAGTTCCTCGCCATACGCGAGGCGGCGCAGCGGTTGAAGCGCTGGCGCCTCTCCGACTGCACGGTCTACGTGACGCTCGAACCCTGCCCCATGTGCGCCGGCCTCATGCACCAGGCGCGCATCGCGCGGTGCGTGTACGCAGCGGCAGACCCGAAGGCCGGCGCTCTCGGCACCCTCTATGACCTGTCGAACGACGAGCGATTGAACCATCGCTTCGGGGTCACTTCGGGAATACTCGCCGATGAGAGTGCACAGCTCCTGCGAGAGTTCTTCGGCAGGCTCCGACAGGGAGGAGCGAGCGGATGATGGGTCGTGCGCGTGCGGTGGGACTCACGTGGAGGGGTGCGCCGCATCGCGCCAGGCCCGAAACCTGGTGGGCGATCCGGATGGCGCCCACCGTTGCAGCGACAGCCGTGGTAGTCGCGCTCGCGATCGCTCTTCTGGCTCCGGCAGCGGCCATCGCGAAGTCCTACTCGATGCCGAGTGTCCTCATAGGCGCGAACGTCGCCCCGGACGGCTCGATGCTCGTCGCCGAGACCCGTACGTTCGACTTCGATGGGGACTTCACCTTCGTCTACTGGGACCTCAACACCTCCGGGTCGAGCGGGATCGACATAATCGGCGTCGCCGGCCCGGACGGAACCGCGTTCACGCAAACCGACGACCCTGCGGCTACTGACACTCGCCCGCCGGGGACGTATCTCGTCACCGACTACGGAAGCTCGGTGGAGGTGCGCGCCTTCTTCCGCCTGTCCGATACCGAGGCGCCGTTCACGTTGACGTACCGGGTGCGCGACGCGGCCAAGCGCTGGGAGGATACGAGCGAGCTCTACTGGCAGTTCATCGGCGATGGATGGGACGTCTCCGCCGAGAACATCCGCGTCACCATCGAACATCCGGGGACGCTCACCAAGGAACAGGTGCGCGCGTGGGCGCACGGCCCGCTCACCGGCGACGTGGCGATTCGCGAGAACGGCGCCGTGGTGCTCACCCTCGATAGGCTGCCAGCGGGTCAGTTCGTCGAGGCACGCACGCTCTTCCCGGCCGAGGCGTTGTCGGAAGCGCCCGTGCGGCCGGACGAGGTCGAGGACCAGGTCCTCGCCGAGGAACAGAAGTGGGCCGAGGAGGCCAATGCCACGCGCAGGAGGGCGAGGGCGAAGGTCTTCGTCGGCGCCTCTCTGAGCCTGGCCTTCGCCGTCGCTGTGCTCGCACTGGCGATCTGGGCGTGGATGCGCTTCGGGCGCGAGCACCGCTCGGCGTTCACCGGCTATCTCCGCGAGGACCCGCAACCGACGCTGCATCCCGCGATCGTGGGGGCGCTGTGGAGGTTCGGCAAGGTAGAAGAAGCCGACGTCGCGGCGTCAATCATGCAACTCGCGAACGACGGTGCGATCAGGATGCAGCCGGTCACCGACGAGTCGCCCGGGTTCCTTGGCTTCAAAAAGGAGTCCGAGACGTACGAACTCATCCTGGTTCCCGAGAAGGCGGCGTCGGAGAGCGCGATCGATCGCGAGTTGCTCCGGATCCTCTTCGAGGAGATCGGCACGAATGGGCGGGTGACGATCGAGGACATCAAGGACTATGCGAAGGCCCACTACAAGGAGTTCCACGAGACGATGAAGGACTGGAAGGAACTGGTGAGCGCCGCCGCCGAGTCGAAGGGCTACTTCGAGGGCAGCGGGCGCGCCGGGCAGGTCGGGCTTGTCATCCTCGCGATGGGCGTTGCGGCGGTGAGCATATGGGGCTCGGTCTACTCCGAGATGGTCTGGCCGGCGCTCATCGGGATCTCGTGCGCGATCGTCACCATGATCATCAGCGTTTTCATGCCGAGGCGCAGTCAGGCCGCCAACGAGCTCCACCGCAGATACGCCGGAGTGCGTGACTACCTCCGCGACTTCAGCCGTCTGGACGAGGCGCCTCCCATGCACGTCATCCTTTGGGAGCGGTTCCTCGTGCTCGCGGTCGTCTTCGGCATCGCAGACGAGGTCATTGAACAGATGCGCGTGCGCATCCCAGAGGTCGTCCAGGATCCGCACTTCGCGACCTCGTACTGGCTCGTCTATTCAGGCACGGGGCGCTTCGGCGGATCCCCGTTGGGGGCGTTCCAGAGCGGTATTGCGTCTGCCGCGCAGATCGCCTCGAGCCATATGTCGTCGTCATCGGGCGGAGGCGGCGGCTTCTCCGGTGGCGGCGGAGGCGG
>CAYWCB010000144.1:0-5339 GCA_964456615.1 uncultured Eubacteriales bacterium
CCTCCACGAAGCGGACGTCATGGTCCTCAGGTACTATCCCGATGGCGCGAAGGCTGTCCAGGTAGACGTCTTGGATGTCGTCGGGGGACGGCTTGAGGATCACCTGGTACTGGTAGTAGTGCTGGAGCCGGTTGGGGTTCTCTCCATAGCGACCGTCAGTCGGCCGGCGCGACGGCTGTGTGTACGCCGTGTACCAGCGGTCCGGGCCGAGGGCTCGCAGGGTCGTCGCCGGGTGGAACGTCCCTGCGCCGACTTCCATGTCATAGGGCTGCAGCAGCACGCAGCCCTGGTCAGCCCAGAAGCGCGACAGGTCGAGGATGATGTCCTGGAACGTAGAGGTGCTCATTGGGACGGGCGTCTCCCGAGGTCGGATGTGGCGTTGGGTCGCGCCCGCTCATCACCTTGGGGGCGCAGGCGCGTCGCTATCTTACACGACACCCTCCTGCTTCACGTCGCGCGTCCACACGTCGCGCGTTCCTCGGCGATACCGCAGCGCGGATTCGTGCTACCACGCCTCTTCCCGATCCGGCACGAACGTCAGCGTCCCAGCGTAGAAGTCCAGCGCCTTCAAGCGCGCGGGCAGGTGATAGGCCACGAACGCCCGCACGGCCCTGAAGCAGTCGACCGCGGCGGCCCGCGGCATCTCCAAGGCGACCACGTCCGCCATCTTCGCTCCCAGCAGCCGCCTGAGCCATTCCCGGCCCGCGGGCGAGAGCTGCTCTGTCGCCGGCACGTCACCGGCGCAGTGCTCGCAGACGACGCCGCCTGCGGCGAGAGAGAACAGGGGGCTCGCATCCGCCGCTCCCGTACACAGCGCGCACGCCTCCAGCTCCGGTCTGTAGCCGTGCATCGCCATCGCCTTGAGCAGGAACGCGAGGTCGGCGCGGCCTCGATGGCAAAGAGCGTCGCCCGGGCGAGGCCGAACAACCGAGGATCGGGTTCCGCGTCGCGGGTGAGGCTCTCGAGCACGTCCTCGGCGACCGCTGCAGCTGTCTGACGGTCGAAATCCTCTCGCAGACCCGCGTGTGTCTCGGCGCTCCGGCACTCCGCCACGATGTCGAGGTTCCGGCCGGTATGGAGAAGCAGGTCGACCTCGCTGCCCGGCTCGAGCCGACCTCCGAACTTCGACGTCGGCTTGCGGAGGCCCTTCGCGACGGCACGGATCTGACGTCCGTCCTCGGCGAGCAGCGTGACGATCGTGTCGGTCTCGCCGAGACGGGTACGTCGGAGCACGATAGCGCGGGCCGTGTAGGCAGGCATGACGGACAGCCGCTACGCGGCGTGCTGAGCGAACTCTTCGAGCAGGTGTTCGCCGGACGACGTGCCGAGACGTGTCGCGCCTGCGTCGAGAAGTTCGAGTGCGCTGTCCAGCTCACGGATGCCGCCGGCCGCCTTGACGCCGAGCCGGCCTCCGACAGCCGAGTGCATGAGCTCCACGTCCCGCAAGGACGCTCCGCGTGGGCCGAAGCCCGTCGAGGTCTTCACGAAGTGCGCGCCAGCCTCCTCGGCGAGCACGCACGCGCGGCTGACCTGGTCCTCGGATAGATGTCCCGTTTCGAGGATGACCTTGACGAGCGCCTTGTCGCCGGACTCGGCGGCGACCGCGTCGACGACACGAGCGATGTCCTCTCGCACGTACGCGTCGTCTCCCGCGACCAACTCGCCCACGCACATCACCATGTCCACTTCCGAGCATCCCAGCGACACGAGCTCGCGCGCCTCCTCGGCTTTCGTCGTCGTGAGCGAGTATCCGAGCGGGAAGCCGCACACGGAGCAGACACCCGTGCTGCTGCGGCCGAGGAGCCGCACCGCCGAAGGCACGAAGATCGGAGCCACGCACAGCGTCGCGAACCCGCGATCGGCGTTGGCCGCGATCCACTCCTCCGCTTCTGCGATTCCCGCCTTGGGCGACAGGAGCGTCTGGTCGATGTAGCCGGCGAAGGTCGCGATATCGAGTTCGGGGTTCATAGTCCCTCCCCATAGCCGAACCGGCGTATCTGCGTGGCGTCGCGCCGCCAGTCCTTCTTCAGCTTCACTCTCAGGTCCAGGTACACGCGCCTCCCGAGCAATCGTTCGAGATCATGGCGTGCTTCGGTGCCGATGTGTTTGATCCTCTCACCACCCGCACCGATGATGATGCCCTTCTGGGAGTCCCGTTCCACGAACACGTTCGCGTGGATGCGCACCAGGTCCGCGCCGTCGTCCCACTCGAGGTCCTCGACGACGACACCCACGGCGTGCGGGACTTCTTCGAAGGTGTCGTGGAGTACCTTTTCGCGGATGAACTCCGCGATCATCACTTCGAGCGGCTGATCGGTACGCATGTCGCGCGGGAAGTACCTGGGGCCCTCGGGCAGAAGGCGGACGACGGCCTCGACGAACCCGTCCACGTTGAAGCCCTCCGTTGCGGAGACGACGGCCTCGTCGTCGAAGTCCGCGAGCGACCGTGCGGCCTGGAGTTGCCTTTCGACGGCCTCGGCTGTCGCGATGTCGGCCTTGGTGAGCACGAGCAGTCTCTTGCAGCGCGCCCTCGCAGCGTGCCGTGCCACCCATTCGTCGCCGCCGCCCACCGGCTTGGCGGCGTCTATGACGAGGCAGGCAACGTCCACGTCGGCGATGGCGAGGAGAGCCGAGCGGTTGAGTTCCTCGCCCAGCGCGTCGTGCGGCTTGTGCAGTCCGGGAGTGTCCACGAAGACCACTTGCGCGTCGTCGCGGTCCAGGATCGCGCGGAGTCTGTGCCGCGTGGTCTGAGGCGTGTCCGAGGTGATGGCGACCTTCGTACCGACGACTGCGTTCACCAGGGTCGACTTGCCGGAATTCGGCCTGCCCAGCATCACGACGAAGCCACTGCGTACGCTCTCATCCACGCTCGACAGTCCCTACCGACCACATCGGCTCATCGTCTGTCGTCCTGATCGAGGAATCCCTTCACGAACGCTTCCGGGAGCAGCTCGTCCAGAGTCATGACGAGCACCTCGTCCGTCCTGCCGCCCATGATGACCCGCATCTCGGGGTTGAACTCGGCGAGCGCCTGGCGGCAGCAGCCGCACGGCACCGTCGGGGATTCGGAATCGCCGACCACCGCGACGGCATCGATATCGGTGATCCCCGCCGCAACCGCCGCAGACAGCGCGGCCCTCTCCGCACACGTCGTCGCGGGATACGCGGCGTTCTCGACGTTCACTCCCTGGAAGATCTCCCCACCCGCAAACACCGCAGCACCCACCCGGAACATCGAGTACGGCGCATAGGCCTTTTCCTGCACCTCGCGGGCGAACGCAAGCAGAGCCAGGTCCGGCTGTGTGAGCTCACGCATCGTTCGACTCCTCGTCGTCAGGCATACCGACCGGTTCGATCTCGAGTTGGCGGACTCTCGTGCCTTCTCGCTCGGCCACCGTGATCCTCAGCCCCTCCACTTCAAAGCTCTCTCCGACCTCGGGGATGTGGCCGGCGATGATAGACACCACACCGCCGATGGTATCAGCGTCAACATCTATGCCAGTGCCGAATACCTCGTTCACGTCGTCGATGGGAAGGCGGGCATCCACTCGGTAGCGACCGTCGCCTTCGTCTTGAACGAGAGGCTCCTCGCGATCGTACTCATCAAAGATCTCGCCGACGAGCTCCTCGAGCAGATCCTCGATGGTGACCAGGCCGGCGGTGCCTCCGTGCTCGTCGGCGACTATCGCGATGTGCGTACGCGCGCGCATCTCGACGAACAGCTCGTCGATCGGCTTGGTCTCCGGCACGAAGTACGGTGCTCTCGAGATAGTCGTGATGTCTTTGATGCTGTGCCCGCTGCCCACGGCTGAGAGCAGGTCTTTCGCGTAGAGCACTCCCCTGATGTCATCGACCGTCTCGTGATAGACGGGCAGTCTCGAGTACCCACGCTGCTCGATGATCTCGATCGCTTCACTGATCGAGGCCGTGTCCGGCAATGCGGCCATGTCCGGCCGAGGAACCATCACTTCGCGGACGACCTTCTCGGTGAACTCGGACACCGCCTCCAGGAGCGCCTCCTCGGCCTCCTCCCGTGCCGCCTCCTCGTCCTCCGGTGCGCTCGTCTTGAACTCGTCCTCGCTCGCCCAAGGCGACAATCCCGGCCGTCGTGCTCCACCGAGCACCATCGCCCACTGCCATGGGAGCGAAGTCGTGCGCGCCAACGCATACCCGACTGCGACGAGAGGACGCGCGAGCGGTGCGAAGGCGAGCGCCACCCCCTCCGGGTTGTGGACCGCCACAGCCCGCGGAAGGGCGTCCGCGAGCGAGAACCCCACCGCGAGCGAGAACAGGCCGCTCAAGGCGGCCAGCCACGCGGTGCCTGTCTCGGTCATGAGGCTGCCGAACACCCAGCCCGCTAGGCCGACCGAAGCGAAGGCCACGGCCCGACCCGCCGCTGCGGCGGCGTGGAGACGATGCGGTTGGTCCGCGAAGGTCTCGAGCGCAGCAGCACCACGTCTCCCCATGTCCACCAAGCGCCTGATGCGGGCGCGTGCCAGCAACGAGGCGGACGCCTCCTCGGCTGTGAGGATCGTCGAAGCGCCGAGTAAGAGGAGCGGCATCACTATCCAGGCGACAAACTCCACACTCGCTCCGGTGTCGCTGGGTCAGGCATTCGGGTCGATCAGAGAAAGAATATCTGAAACACGGCGGTGGCCATGAGCAAGCCGACCATCGCGCCGAGGACGACCTGCGGGATCGTGTGCGCTTCGCTCTCCACGCGGCTCTGCGCGACGAGTGCCGCGATGAAGAGCGCCAGGGTGAGGGCGGCGGCGCTGTTCGTGGCGTATCCGACCGCGGCCGCGGCCGCCGTCGCGAGTGCGACGTGGCCCGAAGGCCACCCGCCGTGCAGGAACGTGCCTTTTCTCGTGAGCGCCTTCATCACGAGCACCAACACGCCCGTCAGAGCGAGGGCGAGAACGGTGATGTTCGCAGACGATTGCCTCACGACGACAAGACCCGATTCGAGGAGCGTGCGAACGCGCCCGAAGAAGACGAGATACCCGATCGCCAGGGCATTCAACGATGCGATGAGAACGGCTCCGGCTGCCACGTCCTTGGCCACCTTGGCCATCGGGACGTAGCGCTCGACCGAGATGTCGACCGCGGCCTCCAGCGCGGTGTTCGCAAGCTCGGCGACGAGGACGAGGCAGATCGTCAGCAGCAGTGCGATCAGCTCGAATCTCGTGACACGGAACAGCACCGCAGCGACCAGCACCACGGTGGCCGCGACCATGTGGAGGCGCATATTGCGCTGCGTTCTCAGCGCATAGACGATGCCCTCGATGGCATAGTTGAAGCTCCACAGGAGCGACCTGCTGCGCACGGTATGCCCGCAA
>CAYWCB010000145.1:0-2933 GCA_964456615.1 uncultured Eubacteriales bacterium
GATCGACGACACGCCCGCGCCGTAGCGGGACGTGGCCCGCTGTGGACGTCGCCGACGTCGTTCGTGCGCACACTGAGGCGCTGCTGCGGATCGACGGCGTACAGGGCCTAGGCGTGGGAGTGAAGAACGGTCGCCCCTGCGTGCTCGTCCTCGTGAAGGAGGACAACGCGGACGTGCGGGGCGCCCTGCCCGACGAGCTGGACGGGTACCCGGTCGCGATCCGCGAGACGGGCGAGTTCAAGGCGCGCTAGTACGATGCACGCACGGCTGCGGAGCCGGGACTGCGTTGCGGTCCGGGCGGGCGCGGCTCAGGCCTGTGAAGAGAGCAGGCGATGCCGTTCATGCCGGCGCTTCGCCGCGGTGTCAGGCCGCTTGAGGCGGTATCGGTCGTGTGCTACCGTCTGCCAGCCGGCGACGAGCCGCCACGGGCGTTGTCTGCTAGCTGGCACGAGACCGGACCGCTGGGACGCAGTCGGCGCCCGGTCCCCGAGATGAGGCGGCTCGAAGCGGATGGACTTGGGCGACCTGCTGCTCGGCATGTTCATGGGCGCTCTGTTTGTCGGTGCCGCCCTTGTTGGATGGCGACTCCTCGTCGAGAGACAGCACGCGGCAGCGAGCAACGCGGCACGTGGAGAAGCGACGCCGTCCGACGCCGTGCAGCGGTCCCGCGTTACCAAGGTCCTCGTGGGCGTGTTACTGGCACTACTCGTGGGCCCCGTGCTCATCCTCCTGTACTACTCGGGGCGTCCGCGGGCGGCTGTGGAGTATCGCCAGGGAAGTCTCGAACTCGAGTGGATGTACGCGATCGACGGTCCGGGCGCCGGCGAGATGCCGCGTTTCGACGGACCGCTGGGTGTCGCGCTCGCGGCGAACGGAGATCTCTTCGTAGCTGACTCGGGCAACAATCGCGTCTGCGTCTTCGATCGTGACGGCGCGTTCGTGCGCGAGTGGGGAGGGTTCGGGATCGCCAAGCCGGCAGCCGGGGTGAGCGCGACGTGGAAGCCGGGTCTGTTCAACTATCCGGTTGGGATCGAAGTCGGCGACGACCGGCTGGTGTACGTCGCCGACTTCAGAAACGACCAGATCTCGGTGTTCTCGCAGGAAGGCGAGTTCGTGCGGGCGTTCCCCGATCCGCTCAAAGTGGTGGGGAGAGGAGGCTCGGGTCAAGACGGGACCGGCATAGCGGTGACGGATGTGGCCGTTAGGGACGGCTACGTGTACGCGACCGATACCTATCAGGTGTTCGTGTTCACCCCCGACGGTGCGTTCGTGCGGCAGTTCGGGAAGCCGGGCTCGGGTCTGAGTGACCTCTACCACCCTGCGGGTCTAGCGGCGGGCGTGGACTCGCTCTACGTCGCCGACTCCAACCACCAGCGCGTGACCGCATTCAACTCGTTCGACCAGCCCACGTGGTCCACCGCAACCTGGATCGACGACACGGCAGAAGGCACCGGGAAGACGGGTTTCGGACTGCCTCGGGGTCTCACCCGCACCGCGGAAGGGCTTATCGTCGTCGCCGATGCCGTCGGGCAATCGCTTATAGTAATGGACGAGAACGGCAGCGTTCTTGCTTCGCTCGGCGAGCGGGGAACCGTTCCGGGTCGGTTCAACTTCCCGGCCGACGTGGCGTCGCTTGGCGACGTTCTTGCGGTCGCGGACAAGGCGAACGACCGAGTTCAGCTGTTCGCGCTCAAAGGCGGGACGCGGACCGAGTAGACGGCGAGCCAGAAGGAAGAGGTTCGTAGTAACAGTGTCGCTCTCGACGATGCATCAGCTTGCGACGCGGGGCGGTCGCAGGCCCGTGCGTGCGTACGCGCTGGTAATCGCCGTCGCCGCTTCTTTGGCATCCGCGTCCACTGCGTTCGCGTTCGAGACCGAAGCGACTTCCACGCCTACGGGAAGGCCATGCATCTCGTGTCACGGCGACTCGGGTGAGACCAGCGGCACGATCGCACCCACCCGAAAGGGCCCTCACGGCGGGTACACGACCGGCACCGCGAAATGCGAATCGTGCCACTTCGTGCACGGTGCCCCGCATTATGTCGGCCTTCTGCCAGCGCAGACGATCCGCGACACTTGCGAGATGTGTCACGACGGTACGGGTGGCAAGGGGGTCTACGGCGCTATCGAGGCGCGGACTGGACAGAAGCCGAAGGCGATGCATCGCATCGAAGTGACGAACGTCGTGCCTTCGGGCTCGGCGAGCGGGGACACGACCATGACGTTCTCGGGGGAGAACGGGTACCTCACCTGCAGCGACTGCCACAGCCCACACAACAACGACACCGTCCAACCCTTCATCGGCGATCGCCTGCGAGGGGAATCGGACGTGCTCACCGCTACGCCGACCAGCCGACTGCTCAAGCGTCGGCCCGGAGGAAGCGACGTAGCGGTGGACGTGTACGGTTCGAGCTGGTGTGGCGCCTGTCACGCGGGAAGCGTGGAGACCACCAACCACGTCGGATTGATGGGAGATCACCCCGTCGAGACCGAGACCGCCGGATTCTCGTACAACTCCGTGGTGTGGGTGACAGGAGTTGACACGACGGAGACGGCCATGGGGCAGCTCGGCGGGAGCAACTTCGGGTACGTATTGCCACACCCGCGCTCGGCCCTGCAGGCCGGTCATGGCCCCGTGTGTCAGCAGTGCCACGAGGATGCGCGGAGCGTGGGCGACGATCTCACCACACCGTTCGAGGTCAAGCCGGCCGAGGTCTTCCGCGTGAGCGCTCCGGACGGGGCGGACGCAGCGGACAGCCCGCGCTTCCAGACGTTCCCCCATGAGTCCGATGTCAAAGGGATGGTCATAGAGTCCGAGGACGACCTGTGTCTCAACTGCCATCCCGCCGAGTGATGTCGAGGCGGCGACTACGGGCGGTGAACACGAGAGGCCGGCCGGCTCTTCAGAGCTGGTTCGCTTGCGAACGGATTGC
>CAYWCB010000145.1:2971-5322 GCA_964456615.1 uncultured Eubacteriales bacterium
TAGACCCGCACGGCACGACCACAAGCGCTCGCCGCGCCCATGCCAGACAGGAGTCGCACGGTTGTCTCGACACAACGCCGCCTCAGAAGCCACCATCTACCGGCTGTCGCTGTACCATTGCCTGCTTTTGAGAGATGCTTCGTCTTGGCGGCGGGGCCTCGCAGTTGACGTCCGGGCGACTGGCCGAGCAGCTCCACATCAAGGAAGAGACGGTGCGGCGGAATCTCTCGTTCATCCGCCAAAGCGCCGTTGCCGGTGTCGCCGTTGGCGACCCCTGTCTCGACGCGGGCTTCAGCTTCCCGCACCGCACGCTGGGCGCGAACATGCTGAAGGATGAACTGTTCGGCGTCGACTTCGATGGCACCAAGGTCGACTTCGGTGGATCGCGTACGACGAACGACGGCGCTCTTTCCGCAGGTGACGGCGCGGGTACCGAGTGGGAGTACTGGATCGCCGAGGACCGCAACGCCACTTCGATCATCCCGGCGGTCCGCGACGACCTCGGTACGCTCGAGAACACCGCGGTCGAGAACATGGACTCGGTGTGCATCGACTGCCACGGCGACGCGACCTACTGGCAGGGCGACAACCCCGCTCTGTACGTGAACACCACCTTCCCGAACTCCGGGCCGGACACCTACGGCTATGGCGGCGAGGAAGGCTGGGAGCTTCTGCTCAAGGGTCTGCCCTAGTGCTGAAGTGCTGACATCGGCCTAGGCGGATCGCCGTTCTGAGCCGAGGTCCGGAAGGGGCCACCTCTCGCAGGTGGCCCCTTCCTTTTCTCGTCGGCCAGCGTGACGGGTCGGCCTGCATCGCTGCCCGCCCGCGCTCCAGACTCCGCCGTTCGCCGTGCCCGAACCGCCGCCGACCGGCCCGACCGCGCTCGTTCGTTGAGGTAGCGAGCCCGGTGTGCTACCTTCTCTCGACTCGGCCAGCGCTCGGGGGATGCGCCCTCGTCCAGCTGGCGTTGTCGTATCCTGAGGTCCGATGGGTCGATCAGCGCTCTCTATCCGCGTGAACCGGCATCCCGGAGACAGATGACGCTCGACTACCTGATACTCGGCACGTTCATCGTGATCGGGGCACTGTTCGTCATAGCGACGCTCAGTGCCTCGTGGTTGCTGTCGCCGAAGAAGCCCTCGGCCGAGAAGTCGACGACCTACGAGTGCGGCGTCGAGCCGGTCGGCCCGCCGTGGGTGCAGTTCCGCATCGGCTACTACGTCTACGCGATGCTCTTCGTCATCTTCGACATCGAGACGGTGTTCCTGTATCCCTGGGCCGTCGCCTTCGACAAGATGGGCTTCTTCGTGCTCATCGAGATGCTGATCTTCATCGGGATCCTCGCCGGCGGGCTCGCTTATGCGTGGAAGGAGGGAGCGCTCAAGTGGCGCTAGACCGCCTAACGGGCGAGCACTCCCTCGCATTCATCCGAAGCGAGCAGCTCTTCGATTGGGCCCGGTCGAACAGCCTCTGGTACCTCGCGTTCGGCATCGCGTGCTGCGCCATCGAGGCGCCGATGGCGGCCTCGGGACCGCGCTTCGACTTCGACCGCATGGGCGTGTTCTTCCGGGCATCCCCTCGGCAGGCCGACGTCATGATCGTGGCCGGCACCGTGAACAAGAAGATGGCCGAGACCGTCAGGATCCTCTACGACCAGATGCCCGAGCCGAAGTGGGTCGTGGCGATGGGAGCATGTGCGTCGACCGGGGGGCCGTTCCGCGAGTACCCGAACGTCGTCCTCGGCGTGGACAGGATTGTGCCCGTGGACGTCTACGTCCCCGGGTGTCCGCCCCGCCCCGAGGCGGTTCAGTACGGGTTCGTCCAGCTCCAGAGGAAGATCCGGGAGAAGACGGGGGAGCGGCTTGCTGCCAGACGCGACGGTCGTTAGAACGGCGCTCGAGTCTGCTGGCGTGACCTCGGTCGATCTCGAGGAGACGCTGCTCGGGCTCGTCTGCTTGGTGCCACCCGGGCACGCCGTCTCCTCTCTCGCCGCACTCAAGGCGAGCGAGCTCGCATTCGTCATGCTCGTCGACCTGCTCGGGACCGACACGAGCCAAGAGGTCGAGATCACCTATCACCTGCGCTCCTTCGCGCGCGATGAGGAGATCTTCGTGAAGACGCGGCTGCCCTACGACGGGGAGCTCGCGTCGGTGTGGGAGGTCTACCCCGCGGCGCTCATGCCGGAGCGTGAGACCGCCGAGCTCCTCGGTCTCACGCTCTCGGGGCACCCGAACCCGAAGCGGCTGCTCACGACAGAGGGAATCGAGCCACTGCTGCGCAAGAGCGTGCCCGTTCGGACCACCGAGGAATCGCGAGACCGGTGAGCGATCCGCGCGACATCGTGGCCCCGG
>CAYWCB010000146.1:0-5318 GCA_964456615.1 uncultured Eubacteriales bacterium
CCGAAGGAACAAGTCGCCGCCATCGCCCGCGCCTCCCGGTTCCGCACGCGCCCCACCTTCGATCCTGAGCAGCGGTTTCAGCCAGTTGAACAGCCGTCCTCGGAAGTACTCGTAGTAGACGAAGTAGCCGAGCAGCAAGCCGCCAACGATGTCGATCGAGTAGTGCGAGTGCGACGTGAGCAGGAAGAGGGTCTCGGCGACGTTCATCCACAGAAGGGCCGCCTTGAGCCTGGGCGCCTCCTCCTTGTCGATGATGAGGTAGAAGAGCAGCATCGTTGCCGCGTGTCCGGACGGGAATTCTCCCCAGTTCCGGACGCCCTCTATGCCGACGATGCTGCCCGCGTTGAAATGCGTCGCCTCGTCGTAGGGGGCGGCGAGTGGTGTGAGCACCATGATGATCGCGCGGAAGATCTGCATGATCCCGAAGAGCGCGATGATCTGGGGTATCTCGCGACGGTGCTTCTGGCGGAACGCGTAGACGCCGAGCAGGACGGCCCCGCCGACGTAGATCGCCTCGACGACGAACTGCGTCCACGCGGCGTGAGGCAGCAGGTCGAACAGCAGGTCGGGGGGTCTTGCGCGATCGGGGTAGAGCGACTGGATCGCGTTGCTCGACACGGTCGCGAGCACGCCCGACAGGAGCATGATGAGAGCCGCCACACCGAGCGCGCGTGCCCACTGCCGCCACATCGATGAGTCTTCCGCCACGGTCCCCGTTGCCGCGCGATCGCCGCTTCCCATGCACACAACCTTGGCAGATTGGCGGCCCTGCGAACAGGTTGGACCATCCGTGCCGGAGCGGGCGATGTCACGGACGTCGGCCGTTGCGGGTACGTTCTCTGCGGGGCTTGTCGGCGAGGTCTGCCTGTCACCGAGACTCGGGAGGACGCGAGTGCAGCACGAGGACTACATGCGCCGGGCCATCGAGCTCAGCCGCGAGAAGATGCGCGAGTGCGAGGGCGGGCCCTTCGCCGCGATCGTGGTGATGGACGGCACGGTAGTGGGCGAAGGGTGGAACCACGTCACCGGCCGAAACGACCCGACCGCGCATGCCGAGATCAGCGCCATCCGCGACGCCTGCGAGCGTCTCGACACGTTCTCGCTCGAGGGCGCGGTGATGTACACGAGCTGCGAGCCGTGCCCGATGTGCCTGGCGGCGATCTACTGGGCGCGCATCTCCCGCGTCTACTACGCCAACACCACCGATGACGCGTCGGCCATCGGCTTCGACGACGGGTTTCTGTACGCGGAGCTCGCGCGGCCGGCGAACGAGCGGGCCCTGCCCATGGAGCGGCTGCCCTCGAGCGAGGCACGAGCGGTATTCGCCGAGTGGGACGTCATGCCGGACAAGGTCGAGTACTGAAGGAGTCGCGCCATGGAGCTGAAGAGCGTCGAGATCGACAAGCCGGTTGAGGTCGGCATCGTCGTCGGCCAGTCCCATTTCATCAAGACGGTCGAGGACATCCACGAAGCGATGGTGGGCGCGGTGCCGGGCATCAGGTTCGGCCTCGCGTTCTGCGAGTCCTCCGCCGACCGGCTCGTGCGTACGAGCGGCACCGACGAAGCCATGATCGAGTGCGCGACGCGAAACGCGCTGGCCATCGGGGCGGGGCACGTCTTCGTGGTCACGCTCGCCGAGGGCTTCTACCCCATCAACGTGCTCAACGCCCTCAAGATGGTCCCCGAGGTGTGCCGCATCTTCTGCGCGACGCACAACCCGCTGCAGGTGCTCGTGGCCGAGACGGAGCAGGGCCGCGGCGTCATCGGCGTGGTAGACGGGCTCACGCCCGTCGGCGTTGAAGACGAAGAGGGCGTGGCGAAGCGCAAGGGGCTGCTGCGGCAGATCGGCTACAAGCTGTAGCGCGCTGTGAGTCGTGCTACCGGATCTGACCGGCTGCCCCGTCCTCAGACCGCCTCGGCGTAGGCCTCGACGAACTGGCTGTTGTACAGGTCGTAGTAGAAGCCCCGGCGCGCCATGAGCTCGGCGTGATCGCCCTGTTCGACGATGCGGCCGCGGTCCATGACGATGATCGTCTCGGCGTGCCGGATGGTGGACAGGCGGTGCGCGATCACGAAGCTCGTGCGGCCCCTCATGAGCTCGGCCATCGCACGCTGGATCATCACCTCGGTACGCGTGTCGACCGAGCTCGTCGCCTCGTCGAGAATGAGAACCTCGGGGTCTGCGAGGAACGCCCGCGCGATCGTGAGAAGCTGGCGCTCGCCCGCCGAGATGTTCGACGCGTCGTCGTCGAGCACCGTGTCGTAGCCGAGCGGCAGGGTGCGCACGAAGTGATCGACGCTGGCGGCCTCGGCTGCAGCGAGGATCTCCTGCTCGGTGGCGTCCTCTCGACCGTACGCGATGTTCTCCCGGATGGTCCCGTTGAAGAGCCACGTGTCCTGCAGCACGATGCCGAAGTTCCGCCGCAGTTCGTCGCGCGTGAGGTCGCGCGTGTCCACGCCGTCGATGGTGATCGCGCCGCCGTCGATCTCGTAGAAGCGCATGAGGAGGTTCACGAGCGTCGTCTTGCCCGCGCCCGTCGGGCCGACGATCGCGACCGTGCTGCCCGGCTTGGCATCGAGCGACAGGTTCTCGATCAGCGGGGTGTCCGGCTTGTAGCGGAACGACACGTCATCGAGCACGATGTGACCCGCGATGTGGCCCGCAATCTGGGCGAGCTTGGCGGGGGTCTCGGTATCGGGCCGCTCTTCCGTCTCGTCGAGGAGCTCGAAGACCCGCTCGGCCGAGGCGACCGTCGACTGCAGCACGTTGGCGATGCTCGCGGTCTGAGATATCGGCTGTGTGAACTGACGCGAGTACTGGATGAACGCCTGCACGTCGCCGAGCGAGATCGTGCCCCTCGCCACGCCTAGCCCGCCGAGGACGGCGATCGCGACGTAGCTCAAGTTGTTGATGAAGTGCATCGCCGGCATGATGATCCCGGAGATGAACTGCGCCTTGAAACTGGCGTCGTAGAGGCGCTCGTTCTCGGTGTCGAATATCTCGATCGCCTCGGCCTGCCTGCCGAAGACCTTCACTACCGAATGTCCCGTGTGCATCTCCTCCACGTGCCCGTTGAGCTTGCCGGTGCGCTCCCACTGCGCGGCGAACTGCTTCTGGGACTGCCGCGCGATGAGCATCGTCACGATCACCGACAGCGGGATGACGAGGAGCGAGACCCCCGCGAGCAGCGGCGAGATCCAGAACATCATGATGAGCACGCCGATGATGGTGAGCACGGCGGTGATGATCTGGGTGAGGCTCTGCTGCAGCGTCTGCGCGATGTTGTCGATGTCGTTCGTCACGCGCGAGAGGATGTCGCCGCGCGGGTTGTCGTCGAAGTACTTGAGCGGGAGGCGAGAGAGCTTCTCGTCCACCTGCCTGCGCATGTCGTAGATGATCTCCTGCGCCACGCCCGCCATGAGGTGCTGCTGCACCCACATGAAGACCGCGCTCAGCAGGTAGACGAGAGCGACCAGTCCGAGCGTGCGGTGGAGTTCGTCGAAGTCCACGCCCTCGCCCGGCGTGAAGTCGATGCTCGACAGCATGTCGGCGAGGTTGTCCTCGCCCCTCGCACGCAGTCCCGCTACGGCGTCCTCCTTGGTCATGGGCCGCTGCGTCACAGGGTTGACGGCGGGTATCTGCTTGCCGACGACGCCCTCGAACACCACGTTCGTGGCGTTGCCGAGCATCTTCGGTCCGAGGATGCTGAAGAAGACGCTCACCGCGCCGAGCACGAGCACGATCGCGATGACTGCTGTCTGTGGCCGGATGTAGCCGCCGAGACGCTCGAGCGAGCCCCTGAAGTCCCGCGCCTTCGCCGCGGGCAAGGCCATGCCCATGTGGGCGCCGGGACCGAAGCCCCGTCCGCCGCCGGGTCCGCCTCCGCCCGGCCCGCCTCTCCCCGGTCCGAGGCCGCGCCCTCCGCCCCGGCTGTCGGGGGTGTCCGCCGCGCCCGTCGGCACGTTCGCCTCTCTGCGGTCGCTCACGCGACCTCCTCCTCGCTGAGCTGCGAGTAGACGATCTCGCGATACGTCTCGCACGTGTCCATGAGTTCCGGGTGCGTGCCGATGCCGACGACGCGGCCGGCATCCATGACGATGATCCGGTCCGCGTCCATGATCGTGCCGACCCGCTGCGCGACGATGATCACCGTCGCCTCGGCGATCTCGCGCTTGAGCGCGATGCGCAGGAGCGAGTCGGTCTTGAAGTCGAGCGCCGAGAACGAGTCGTCGAAGATGTAGACCTCGGGCAGCTTCACGAGCGCCCGCGCGATGGCAAGGCGCTGGCGCTGTCCGCCCGAGACGTTCGCGCCGCCCTGGGCGATCGGCGAGTCGAGGCCTTCGGGCATCTCGGCTACGAACTCCTTTGCCTGCGCGACGGCAAGCGCGTGCCACATCTCGGTTTCGCTCGCGTCCTCCTTGCCGAAACGCAGGTTGCTCGCCACCGTGCCGCTGAACAGGAACGCCTTCTGGTGGACGAACCCGATCTTGCTCCAGAGGCGCTCGCGCTCCATGTCGCGGATGTCCACGCCGTCGACCAGCACGGCGCCTCCCGTCACGTCGTAGAAGCGCGGGATCAGGTTGATGAGCGTGGTCTTTCCGCTGCCGGTGCTTCCGATGATCGCCGTGGTCTCGCCCGGTGTTGCTGAGAAGGACACGCTGCACAGCACCGGGTCCTCGGCGCCTGGGTATCGGAACTCGACGTCCCGGAACTCGACGCACCCGCGGATGCCTGTCTCCTCGGCGGGCAGAGCGGGGTCCGTGATCGAGGGTTCGACGTCGAGCACTTCCTTGATACGCGCGCCCGACGCCGCCGCTCGCGGGATCATCACGAACATGAGGACGGCCATCATGACCGACATGAGGATCTGCATGATGTAGGCGAGGAAGGCGGTCAGGTTTCCGATGGGCATGCCGCCGCTGTCCACGCGGTATGCGCCGAACCAGATGATCGCGACGGTGGAGAAGTTGAAGATGCCGAGCAGCAGCGGCATCATCACCGCGAACATCCTCGTGACCTGCAGTTGCGTCTGAGTGAGGCCGACGTTCGCCGTGTCGAAGCGGCGCTCCTCGTAGTCGGTCCGCACGAACGCGCGGATGACCCGGATGCCCGAGAGCTTCTCGCGCATGACCTGGTTCACCCGGTCGATCCTGACCTGCATCGACTGGAACAGCGGCAGCGCCTTGCGCACCATGAGCCCGATGATCACGGCCATAAGCGGCAAGATGACGGCGATCATCGAGGACAGCGGAAGGTCCTGGCGCATCGCCATGATGATGCCGCCGATCATCATCACCGGCGCGAGGATCATGACGTT
>CAYWCB010000147.1:0-582 GCA_964456615.1 uncultured Eubacteriales bacterium
GATCGTAGATGACGGCGGCGCCCTCGGTGAGCTCGTGAGCGTGGAGACCTACCGTGTCGTGGTCGAGGGAGACGAGGACATCCGTCGGGAGCACATGGCTCGCGATCGGTTTCTCGCTCACGCGCAGGTGGTAGGTGTTGTGACCGCCCTTGATGAGGGACGGGTACTCGGTGAGGTCGAAGGTGTGGAAGCCGGAGAGCGCGAACATACGTGCGAGGGACTGTCCGGCCGCCTTGATGCCGAAACCGGCCGGGCCTCCTATCCGGAGTCGGAGTTCGCCGTTCCCTGACGGTGGCTGTGTGCTCATTGGGTCGCCTCGCATTCGGATGTCGCGACGGGTTCTCCCTGATTCTTCCCGTTGGTGCAGGTTGCCGCCGCGCGCCCCCGCCTGGCGCGTCGGATTCGCGTGCCAGCGTGCGATAATCGCACCCATGACCGCGCCCGATACACCGACCGTCGTCCTAGGCGTGACCGGCTGCATCGCCGCCTACAAGGCGTGCGAACTGGCTCGTGCGCTCATGCGCGAGGGTTGCCGCGTGAAGGTCGTCATGACCGAGGCCGCGACGCGTTTCGTCGGCCCGG
>CAYWCB010000147.1:592-5267 GCA_964456615.1 uncultured Eubacteriales bacterium
CTCTCACGGGCGAGCCGGTCGCGGTGTCGCTCTGGGACGATCCGGCCACCGCGCGCGTCTTCCACGTGTCGCTCGCCGAAGAGGCCGACGTGTTCGCGATCGTACCCGCCACGGCGAACGTCATCGCCAAGGTCGCGTCCGGCCGCGCGGACGACCTGCTCACCACCACCGCCCTGGCGACCGAGGCGTCGCTCGTGGTCGCACCTGCCATGAACACGCACATGTGGCGTGCCGAGGCCACCCGCGACAACATCGAGGTACTGCGTGCGCGCGGTGCGGTCATCGTGGAGCCGGGTGAGGGCGATCTCGCCTGCGGCGAGGTAGGCGAGGGGCGGCTGGCGGAGGTCGAGGCGATCGTCGAGGAGGTTCTCGCAGAAGGGCGCCGAGCTCGCGATCTTGCGGGAGTGAACGTGCTCGTCACGGGCGGCCCCACTCACGAGCCCATCGACCCTGTGCGCTTCATCGGGAATGCGAGCAGCGGGAAGACCGGCTATGCCGTCGCAGAAGAGGCTGCGCGCCGCGGTGCGAGCGTCACGCTCGTGAGCGGTCCGACGGCCCTGCCGGATCCCTTCGGCGTGCGTACGGTCCGGGTGAGGACGGCTCTCCAGATGCAGGCGGCCGTCACGAGCGCCTACGACTCGTGCGACGTAGTCGTGGCCACGGCCGCTGTCTCCGACTTCCGACCCGGCGAGACCTCGGCCCACAAGATCAAGAAGAACAGCGCTCCCGACGGCATTCCTCTCGCGGCCAACCCTGACATCCTTGCCGAGCTGGGGAGCAGGAAGGGCCACCGGGTCCTCGTCGGGTTCGCCGCCGAGACATCCGGCGTGCTCGACAATGCGCGAGCCAAGCTTCGGGCGAAGAACCTCGACCTCGTGGTGGCCAACGACGTCTCGGCAGAGGGTCTCGGCTTCGCATCAGACGAGAACCGCGTCATGTTCGTGCGCGCCGACAGGGAAGAAGACCTCCCGCGGCAGAGCAAACGGTCGATCGCGCGGCGATTGTGGGACGTGCTCGCGGAACAGGCGCGACAGGCGGCTTCCGGACGAGGACACTGAGCAGAGAGGACCGGGCCCAGGCTCGGAGCAGGGAGAGACCATGGGACTCGAAGGACGCGCGAAGAAGCTCTCGGCCTACATCGGCGAGGCGGACCTGTACGACGAGCGACCGCTCTACCAGGCGCTCGTCGAGCAGGCCCGGATTCAGGGCTGTGCGGGCGCCACTGTGCTGCGAGGACTCGCCGGCTACGGCGCGACGAGCCGCGAGCACGCCAAGCACGCGCTGAGGATGTCGGTGGACCTGCCGGTCGTCGTGTCGGTCGTCGACGAGCCGGTCAAGATCACCGCGCTCGCCGAGGTCTGGAGCGCGATGGTGTGCGCAGGGCTCATCGCGGTGGAAGACATCAACGTGCTGGTCTACAAGGGTGAAGCGGTGAGCGAGGGCGCCTAGCGGGGCGGTCGCGCGCATAGGTGCAGGCACTCGAGAGCGGGGTTGTACGCGGGGTGGGTGGAACGTAGTATGTTGCGTTGCCGTCCGGGGCGGCCGAGACGGGCCCCGGACGCGGGTAGCGGGCTGTGGCGCAGTTTGGTAGCGCACTTGACTGGGGGTCAAGGGGTCGCAGGTTCAAATCCTGTCAGCCCGACCAGGATCAGCCTGACTTCGCTTCAGCGAACGGTTGGTGAAGTCAGAAGAAGGAAGCCCGGAACGGTGGATGTTCCGGGATTCCTTCAGTTGTGTGCGCCCACCCAGAGCTTGTCCAGAAGGCCGCCCGATGGATTGGCCTTTGTGGGCTCCAAGACGGGGGAAGCCCGTCCATCGGATCTGTTCCATGTTACCCCATTTAGGGCACGATGGTGCCTGAATGGAGGTAATTATGCTCTCCACACTCATCACGTCAAGGAATCGCCGAGACCTTCTGTGCCTCTTCCTGACTCACCCGAATGAGCGCTTCTATCAGAGGCAGCTGATGCGCGATCTCGGCATCTCTTCGTCACGGGTTCAGACCGAGCTCGGCAAGCTGGAGAGGGCCGGCTTCCTGACGAGCACTCGTGAGGCCAACACTCGCTTCTTCCAAATCAACCAGAAGTGCCCGCTGTATCCGGATCTCAAGAACGTCATCTACAAGACGGTCGGGCTGGGCGATCTGCTCCGCGAGCGATTATCGAAGATCGGCCTGGTCGACGTCGCTCTCGTCTATGGCTCGGTGGCCAAGAACCTCGAGGATGTCTGTTCTGACGTCGACCTGCTCGTCATCGGCGAAGTGGACCTTGATGTGTTGCACAGAGCGATCCGGGCCGCAGAAGACGCGATCGGCCGAGAGGTCAATCCGACCGTCTTCTCTCGTGAGGACTGGCAGTCGCGGGTCGAGAAGAGACAAGCGTTTGCCCGCGATGTTCTGGAGGGGGAGAAGATCTTCTTGATCGGAAGCGAAGAGAACCTGCCTGGTGTGGATTCGACCGGGTGAATATGTGTTCACGAAGCCCCTGTTGACATTACCAGTATGGTTGGTATAATCCGTATGGTTAATACAGGAGGTGTCATGGATATGACCAAGACCACAACTGCCCTCAAGGCGCGGCAGAACCTCGGTCAGCTTCTCGAGGAGGCCTTCTACCGGGGAGACGAGTTCATCATCGAGCGGGCGGGCAAGCCCATGGCCGTTCTCATCCCTGTTCAGGAGTTTGAGCGCTGGCAGAAGCAGCGCGAGAAGGACTTCGCTGTGTTCGATGAGGTGCGCGCCAAGGCCGGTGAGGCGAAGCCCAATCAGGTCGAGAAAGAAGTCGCGGATGCCCTAGGGGAGATCCGCAAGAATGCTTAGCGCGGTTCTTGACACGAATGTCGTCGTGTCAGGAACCATCTCAAGCTCCGGCGCTCCTTTCGAAGCGCTCGAGGCCTGGCGCAAGTACCGTCGCTACGTGCTCGTCATCTCACCCCAGATCCTCGCAGAAGTCGCCCGAGTCTTCGACTATCCAAAGATCAGGAAGACCTACAACCTCAGCTCGGAGACGATCGAGCAGATCATCCTCGGAATCGCCAAGTACGCCGCGCTCACTCCTGGAGAGTTCACGGTCGAAGAGGTTCACGCCGATCCGGCAGACGACATGGTTCTTGCCTGCGCCGTCGAAGGCGAGGCTGACTTCATCGTCTCGGGAGACAAACACCTTCTCGAGATTGGAAGGTACCGCGGCATTCCGATCGTGACGGCCTCCAAATTCGTGGCCGAGCTCGATGCGCGCACCGAGGACCTTAGGAGCGAGGACTGATGGCCCAGTCTCGAAGAAGCGGCGAGGTGGTGTAGCCTGTGTCAGTTCGACGGTTCAGACTCCCCCCCGCGAAGACACTGCTCGAGAGCTTCAAGTAGCTTCGGCGTGTTCGAGTAGCGTACGATCACGTCGACCAGGATTCTCGCAGGTGAGGGGCCGTGTTCTCCGGGTATTGACGCGGCTCCTCGCCTCGCTTTCCGATTCCGCTCCGCCTTCTGCCCGCCGTTTCGGTGGGTCGGTCCCCGTCGGCTTCACGTCCCGCCCGTGCAGAGCTCTCCTCCCTCGCGTAGGTCGGGCGGATTCACGCTATCCTGAGTCCAGGTCGTCAGTCCGAGGGAGGGGCACGACGTGGCCGATACCGCGCAGGTCACCGTCCGCTGGCTGGCCGACGGCCAGATGCGCAGCGGCGGCATATCCGCCCTCGAAGAGGCCCGCACGCACGACCTCGTATGGGTCGACATCCAGGGCATCGAGGAGCAGTCGCTTCGAGAGGTGGCGAGCGCATTCGACCTCCATCCGCTCGCCATCGAGGACGTCCACCACTTTCCGCAGCGTCCGAAGATCGACCAGTACGCGTCGAGCTGGTTCCTCGCGTGGCAGACGCCGACGTATGAGGACCACGGCACCATCGTCATGACCGAGGTCGACGTATTCCTCGGCAAGGGCTTCGTCATCACCGTCCATGCCGAGCCGCTCGAGGCGATCGACAGCGCCATCAGAGAGGGACCGCACGTTCTCGAGCGCGGTGAGGCCGGACTCCTCCACGAGATTGTGGACCGCCTCGTAGACTCGGTGATGCCGCTCGTCGACGACATCGCCGACAGGCTCGAGGACATCGAGGACGCCATGCTCGGCAATCCTCGGAAGGAGGACGTCGAACGGCTCTACGCACTACGGCGCGAACTCGTTGCACTCCACCGGGTCATCAGCCCGGAGAGAGACGTCCTGCGGGCGCTCGTGCGCATCCCCGAGATCGTCGACGACGAGGCCTATCGCTACCTGCAAGATGTGGGAGACCACCTCGCACGCGTCGAGGACTCGATCGAGATGGCCCGAGAGGTGGCTGCGGCGGTGATGGACATCTACCTCTCGTCGGTGAGCAACCGCATGAACGAGATCATGAAGCAGCTCACGGTCGTGGCGACCATCTTCATGCCTCTCACCCTTATCTCGAGTATCTACGGGATGAACTTTCCGACGCATACGTGGCCCCCCTTCGGCTCCGCATGGGGCTTCGCGGCGGTGCTGGGCGGCATGTTCGCGATCGCCCTCGGCATGGCGATCTACTTCCGGAGGAAGAACTGGTGGTAGAGCACGAGGCACCGTCCGGCGAGTCGGGGTCGCCGCAGGGCCAGGAGCACAGCCACGACATCTACACCGTGGCGAACATCATCACGGTCTTGCGGCTCGTT
>CAYWCB010000148.1:0-5251 GCA_964456615.1 uncultured Eubacteriales bacterium
CACCCGGACGTCTTCGGCGTGCTGCTGCAGGTCCTCGACGACGGGCGGTTGACCGACGGACAAGGCCGGACGGTGAGCTTCCGCAACACCATCGTGATCATGACAAGCAACGTCGGAAGCCAGTACATCCAGGAATTCGCGAAGACGGGCGACGAGGAATCAATGGCCCGACTCATCGAGGAGGCGACGCGCGCGACGTTCAGGCCGGAGTTCCTCAACCGCATCGACGACATCGTCATCTTCCACGCGCTCACGATCGAGCAGATCGGCGAGATCGTGGAACTGCAGCTCGAGGAGGTGCGCGAGCGTCTCGCCGAGCGAAAGATCGTGCTCGAGATCGAGCCAGGAGCCCTCGAGCGGATCTCGCTCGACGGTTTCGATCCGGTGTTCGGGGCCAGACCGCTCAAGCGCGTCATACAGCGGGAGGTCGTGGACCGGGTGGCGAAGGAACTGATCGAAGGGCGCGTACACGAGGGGGACACGGTACGGATAGACGTCGACGACGAGGGAGAGCTCGTCGTGCGATAGGGGCAGCGTCGTGCCCGGGTGAGCCATGGCCCGGGCTCGACACGAGTCAGGAGGTGATGTCACATGGCGCTGATGAGATGGGACCCGTTCGGCGAGATGCTGCGTATGCAACGCGACATGGATCGCATCTTCGGCCGCATGGGGATGACCGCGGATCGGGACCGGGGTGTCTCCGCCGTCGCTTGGATGCCCAAGATCGACGTCAGGCAGAAGGGCGACGACATCGTCGTCCACGCCGAGCTTCCCGGCGTGAAGCCCGAGGACGTCGACGTCGAGGTCACCGACGGCGTGTTGACGATCAAGGGCGAGCGCAAGGCCGAGGAGCAGCGCGAAGGCGAGGGCTGGCTCGTCCGCGAGTCGAGCTACGGCTCGTTCGAGCGCTCGATGGTGCTGCCGGAAGGCGTCGACCCGAACAGCATCTCGGCCGACTTCGAGGACGGCGTGCTCGTGCTCCACGTCCCGAAGGCGCTCGAGGCCGCGAAGCCCAAGACGACGAAGATCGCTCTGGGTGGCGGCGAGCCCGCCGGGGCCGAGAGTCAGCCGGCCGTGGAGGAGTAACAAGCCGCAGCGTAGCGCGCCACGGCCATCGCAGCTTCAGCGGGTGCGCGTGATATCCTGTGCATAGCGCGCGGCGACCTTCGGAGGAGGAGTGATGATCTCGTGCGTCCCCGGTTCCACAGCCCCTACCGCTTCTGGGTCAAGGGCTTCCTCTTCGAGATTGCCGTGTTCATCGTCTTCATCCTCACCGTCGTCGCCGTCGCCGTGTCGGCGGCGTTCCTCCTGGGATAGCAAGCGAGTATGTGGGTCCGCTTCCACCTCGAGGACGCCCGGACCATCGCGCACTACCTCGGCCTGCTCGTCCTCGGCGTGGCGCTCACGATGGTCGTGCCTCTCATCACCGCGCTCCTGCTGCGCGAGTGGGATCCCGCGCTCGACTTCGCGTTCTCGATAGGCATCGCCGTTGCCGTAGGTAGCGCGATGATGCTCGCGGAGCCTCGGTCATCGGGGATCGTCCGTCGCCAGGCGCTGCTGATCGCCGCGCTCGGCTGGCTGGTCGCCTCCGCGGTCGGCGCGCTTCCGCTGGCGCTGTCGGACAACTACTTGAGCTACCTGGACGCGGCCTTCGACGTGGTCTCGGGGTTCACGACATCCGGGCTGACGGTCGTTGTCGACCTCGACCACATGGCCTATTCGCACAACATGTGGAGGCACCTGACGCACCTTATCGGCGGGCAGGGGATCGTCGTGGCCGCGCTGTCGCTTGCCGTCGGCCTGAAGTCGGGTGCCTTCTCCCTCTACGTCGCCGAGGGACGAGACGAGCAGATCCTGCCGAACGTGCTGCACACCACGCGCTTCATCTGGTTCGTCACGGCCATCTTCGTCGCGGCCGGCACGGCCGCCCTGTCGGTGGTGAATCTTGTCGCAGGCATGAGCGTCGTTCGCTCGACGCTGCACGCGTTCTGGATGACGATAGCCGCCTACGACACGGGCGGTTTCGCTCCGCAGTCGATGAACGCGCTCTACTACCACAACAGGACGTTCGAGTTCATCACCGTTCTGCTGATGCTGGCCGGGACGCTGAACTTCAATCTCCACGCGTACGTGTGGCGCGGGGACCTCGGTGAGATGCGCCGGAACCTCGAGACGAAGACGCTCGCGCTCAACATGCTCATCCTCTCGGTGTTCGCGAGCGTCGGTCTGGCGGCTGCGGGCATCGTCAAGGGTGCTTCGGGGATCGCCTTCAAGGGAGTCTTCCATGTGATCTCCGCCCACTCCGGCACCGGCCATCAGACGGTGTACACGACCCAATGGCACTCGTTCGGGGGAGCGGCGTTCGTGGCGGTGATCCTCGCGATGGCGGCCGGCGGGAGTGTCTCCTCGACCGCAGGCGGGATCAAGGCCTTCAGGCTCGGCATCATCGTGAAGTCGGTGATCACCGCTGTCCGAAGAGCGCTCTCGCCGGACTCGGCGGTCGTTCGGGGACGCTACCACCACATCGGGGATCGCATGCTCACCCCGGAGGTGAGCGCGAGCGCCATGGTGCTCTTCATCCTCTACGCGGTCACATACATAAGTGGCGGCGTCATCGGCGCCGCTTATGGCTACGACGCCGGCGCCGCGATGTTCGAGTCGGTGTCGGCCGCCGCGAACGTCGGGCTTTCGGCCGGGGTGACGTCGGCCAGCATGCCGAATGGGCTCAAGCTGATGTACATGATCCAGATGTGGGCAGGACGCCTCGAGTTCATCGCGGTGCTGGCCCTCGTGTTCGGAATCGTGACGTCGCTTGACAGGAGCCGGAGAAGGGGCGAAGCGGGGTGACGCGGGTCCGGCACACAGCGACGGCATTCGCGGTCTTGGTCACGCTCGGCGTGGGCGCCCCCGTCGTGGCACGTGCGGCACCTTCGGTGCCCGTGAGGACGACGGTACCCGAGATCGTCAGACTCCTGCCTGCCGACGACGGACTCCTCGTGTCGTTTCAAGGTGAGGCGATCGGGGAGGCGCTCGCGTCAGACGCTGGATTCGTGTGGGTGAACGTGCTGGAGGGCGGATACGCGATCGGGGTGAACGTGCGACGGTCCGATGTCGAGGCGATCGATGGCTTCGGCATGTGGGGGAGGACGGGCGCCATCGTCGAGGTCGAGGGGACCGTGAACGTGGCCTGCCCCGATCACGGGGGGGACTTCGATGTCCATGCACGCCGACTGCGCGTGCTCGACCCCTCCAGGCCTCGCACGCATCCGATCACCCCGTGGAAGGTGCCCGCGGCGATCGTAGCCGGGCTCTTGGGCTCGGCCGTCTTCGGCGGCCTGCGATACGCGCGGCGGCGCGCATACCCAGGGTAGCGTTCCGGACCGAGACCCCGCGCAACGCGATCGGTGTGTCCGGGTCGCGGCGACATGCGGGTAGGTACCTTGTGGAGGTGTCGAGCTGTGCGCACGATCTCCACAGAGCGCGTACCGATCCTCGTCTGGGGCGAATCGGCCGACGAGTTGACCATGTCGCAGACGCGCAACCTCGCGAACCTGCCGTTCGCCTATCACCACGTCGCGCTCATGCCCGACGCGCATGTGGGCTTCGGGATGCCGATCGGCGGCGTGCTCGCTGCCGAGGGGCAGGTCATCCCGCACGCCGTGGGTCTGGACATCGGATGCGGCATGCGAGCGTGGCGGACGAACGTCCCGGTCGAGGAGCTGCTGCCGCTCCGCGACCGCATCTTGAACGACATCCAGCGGTCGGTCCCCCAGGGCTTCGAGTGGCATCGCGAGAGCCAGGCGGACCGGACCGACCTCTTTGACGAAGTGCCCGACTCGACCGCGCTCCATGCTGAGGTCGCGAAGGCCGAGCGACAGATCGGCACGTTGGGGGGCGGCAACCACTTCATCGAGCTGCAGGTGGACTCTGCGGGCGTGGTGTGGGCGATGATCCATTCGGGCAGCAGGAATGTCGGCAAGCAGATGGCCGAACACTACGACCGCATCGCTCGCGACGACAACCGCCATCGCGGTTCGTCGGTACCACTCGAGTGGGGTCTGGCGCACCTGGCGATGGAGAGCGATGCAGGCGCTGAGTACATCGAGGTCATGAACTGGTGCCTCGACTTCGCGCGCGAGAACCGGCGGCTCATGGTCGAGACGGTCCAAGGCGCGATCTCCCGGCACTTCCCCGACATCGCACCTGACCCGGCCGTGGACGTGCACCACAACTACGCGGCCGTCGAGGAGCATCTGGGCGAACAGGTCGTGGTACACCGCAAGGGCGCCGTGCGCGCCGAGGGCACGCTGGTGGTGCCGGGTTCGATGGGGACGTCTTCCTACATCTGCGAGGGCAAGCCCACGCCGGAATCGTTCGAGTCGTGCAGTCACGGGGCGGGCCGGGCGCTCGGCCGCAAACAGGCGGTGCGCACGATCCCGCGGGAGCGCGTGCTGCAGGAACTCGCCGAGAAGGACGTGCGTCTCTTCAAGGCGAAGAAGCGCGACCTGGCCGAGGAAGCGCCAGAGGCCTACAAGGATATCGACCAGGTGCTCGAGTGGGAGCGAGACCTGGTGGAACCGGTCGTGAGGCTCGTGCCGATCGGAGTCGTGAAGGGCTGAGGGCCGTAGGCCGGGAGGACGCCGCCGGGCCGGTGTGCCCACCCTCGCCGTTCGGGCGTGCTACCAGTCGAGGAGCCGACGCTGGCCCTCGAGTCCGCGCACGTGGGTCGCGTCCTGCACGACCTCGAGGCAGCCTTGGTAGGCACCCTCCGCGTTCCGCATCGCGAAGTAGCGGATATGGATGAAGCGGCCTGAGAGCTCGATCCAGAACTCGGCCACGTCCTTCGTGCCGGCCTTGAACTCGGCGAGGATCTGCTCGACCTTGTCGACGCTCTTCGGCGGGTGGCAGTTGCGGACCTCTCGGCCTATGGCGGCGGGGCTGCGCGGGAAGACGCGGTCGCCTTCGGAGTAGAAGCGCACCCGGTCGTGCTCGTCGACATAGGTGACGTCGAACGGGAGCCTGCGAAAGAGCGCGTCGAGCTGGGCGAGCGAGAGCGCGCCGGTGGGCAGCGGCAGCAGCATGGGACCGGCTTCGACGGGAGCGGCTGCCGGCGCGCCAGCGGATCCGGCGTCCAGAGTCAGCGCAGCCGTCGATGCCGCGCGGGCGCTGACGCCCGGTCCGGAGTCCCAGGCGTATCCGATCTCGGGGTCGCCCTCGGCGACGTGCGCCCACTCCTCCGGGGTGATGACCT
>CAYWCB010000149.1:0-5204 GCA_964456615.1 uncultured Eubacteriales bacterium
CCGCCGCCGCCCGCCGGCACCGAGGCGGAGAGCGTTGACCTCTCGCCTGCCGAGACGAACGTGTACGAGCCGTTCCCGACAGACCCCGAGATCACGCCGAAGGCGGTGCTCCAGCTCCTCGAGAGCAAGCAGCCGATGATCGTCTACTTCTATGACTCCTCGCAGAAGACCACGAATGACGAAGCCAAGGGTATAGACGGCGAAGGCGGCATCGAGCAGATCATGTCCGACTACCGTGGCGCCATCGACCTGGTCTCCTTCGACATCGGGCGCATGGTCAAGACCGGCCCGGACGGCACGGTGGTCGTCGATCCCGCTCTGGCGGAGGACGAGGCGGCTAAGCAGACCGCGGCGCTCGCGACGAAGCTGGGCGTGAAGTTCACGCCCTACATCGTCATCGTGGACGGCAATGGCTACATGACGGCTCGTTTTCGCGGGTGGGACGACTACAAGAACATCGAGCGCGAGGTGTTGCGCGCCACCGGCTAGGCGTGCGGCATGGACAGCCTTTTCGACGAGCAGGCCGACACGGCCCGCGCTGCCGTCGCTCCGCTTCCGGTCCGTATGCGGCCGCGGGACCTCACCGAGTTCGTCGGGCAGACGGGGATCGTCGGGCCCGGAACCTGGCTTCGGCGCGCCATCGAGCAGGACGCCCTCTCGTCGCTGATCCTCTACGGTCCCCCGGGGACGGGCAAGACGAGCCTCGCCCGCGTCATCGCCGAGGAGACCGCCGCGCACTTCGAGGAGGTCTCGGCTGTCTCGTCCGGGGTGGCTGAGTTGCGCACGCTCATCGATGCCGCCGCCGATCGGCTCACGCTCTCGGGCGGAAGGACCATCCTGTTCGTCGACGAGATCCATCGGTTCTCGAAGTCTCAGCAAGACGCCCTGCTCCACGCGGTGGAAGACAGGGTCATCGTTCTTGTCGGTGCCACGACAGAGAACCCGTTCTTCGAGGTGAACGCGCCCCTCATCAGCCGCTCGCGCATCGTCATGCTCGAGCCGCTCTCGGACGAGGAAGTTGCGCTGATCGTCGAACGCGCGCTTGACGACGAACGTGGCTACGCGGGCGGTGTGTCGGTTGGGCCGGAGGCACTCGAGCACATCGTGCGCACGGCGGGCGGTGATGCGAGAGTCGCTCTGACCACCCTGGAGATAGGCGTGGCCCTCGCGCCGGCCGAGATGGAAGGCGGGAGCGTCGTCTCACTGGAGCACGTGCGCGAGGCGACGCGTACTCGGCAACTGCCGTACGACAAGAGCGGAGACGTGCACTACGACGCCATCTCGGCGTTCATCAAGTCCATGCGGGGGAGCGACCCGGATGCCGCGGTCTACTGGCTCGCTCGCATGATCGAGGGCGGAGAGGACCCGAAGTTCATCGCGCGGCGCATCCTCATCTTCGCCTCCGAGGACATAGGGAATGCGGATCCGCAGGCTCTGCTGGTGGCGCACGCCGCCTTCAAGGCGGCCGAGTCCATCGGATGGCCGGAATGCCGCATCAACCTCTCGCAGGCTGCGATCTACATGGCGCTTGCCCCAAAGAGCAACGCGTCGTACAGGGCGATCGATGCAGCCCTGGCGGAGGTGCGCAACGGTCCTGTGCGCGCGATACCGAACCACCTGCGTGACCGCCACCGGCCCGGCGCCGAGGCATACGGGCAGTACCTCTATCCTCACGACTATCCCGACGCCCGAGTCGAGCAGCGGTACCTGCCCGACGGGCTCGACCGCGGGCGGTTCTGGACTCCCTCGAAGCGTGGGTGGGAGGCAGAGCGGGCGCCTGCGGCCGGTGAGACGAGAGCCGACCGCGATGGCGACGAGGCGCGGGCCGAGCAGCCGGGACCGCGCGAGGGATCGCCGGACGACCGCTTCGAGCAGCGGTAACGCAGTTGGCCTTTGCTACACTGTTCGCGTCGAATCGGGCCTTCTCAAGGACACGCCGTGACGCCGGTTCTCACCGTTGCCCTACTGCTCGCTGCCATCGTCCTGTGCGCCGTCGGGATATGGGCATTCGTCCGTCTCGGGCTGGCGTCCCGGTCGATGCAGACGCTCGCCGACGACCTCGATGAGCGCCTCGTCCCGCTCGTGGACAAGGCCGACGTGACGGTCGACGCGATGAACGCCGAGCTTCTTCGCCTGGACATGATCGTGACCCAGGTCCAAGAGGTGTCAGGTCGTGTGACGTCGGCGTCGAACGCGGTCGCGGCGATCGTGAGCGCGCCCGTGGGAGCCGTGAACGAACTGAGCGAACGGCTGCGCAAGGCCATCATCTCGGCGAAGAAGGCCAGGGAACGGTAGGTCGGCCGTCACGCGACGCTCGCCTTCGGAGGGAACCATGCCTACAGACAGCCGGTCCGTGGACCACATCACGCTCACCGTCCCGGCCAGGGACGAGTACGCCAAGACGGCACGCATCACTGCCGCCGCGCTGGTGAGTCGCATGAACATCGGATACGACGACCTCGATGACGTGAAGATCGCCACGGAGGAGGCCTTCATCTACGCGTGCGATTCGAGGCCCGATTGTCGGGAGATCACGCTCCACTTCTACCTCGAACCTGGTTCGCTCCGGATCGAGGTGCCCATCGAGGCCGGGCCACGTGTGTCCGACGAGGACGCCGAGCGCAGAAGCACGCTGGCGAACTTCATCCTCGAGGGCGTCTGTGACACCTACGAGCTCTCATCCGACGAATCCGGTGCATGGCTCAAGTTGTCCAAGCGCTTCAATCCGGTGAACGCGGATGCCGGGTAGAGCCCGACAGCCGCAGACCCGCAAGCTCTCCTGGGACAAGGCCTATACCAGGGAGCTGTTCCGTCGCTACCGTCTCGAGGAGGACGAGGAGGCTCGCGACGAGCTCATCACCATGTACCTCAACCTCGTGAAGTACCTCGCGAGCCGGTTCAGGAACCGCGGCGAGCCCATCGACGACCTCGTCCAGGTGGGAACGATCGGGTTGATCAAAGCCATCGACCGCTTCGACATCGAGCGGCAGGTGGAGTTCACGACATACGCCACACCGACGATCGTGGGGGAGCTGAAGCGCTACTTCCGGGACAAGGGCTGGGCGGTCAAGGTGCCCCGGCGCCTCCAGGAGCTCTCGTTCAAGGTGAACCAGGCTGTCGATGCGCTCACACAGAAGAACCAGCGTTCGCCGTCGGTCGAGGAGATCGCCGAGTACCTGGATGTCACCGCCGAGGACGTGCTCGAGGCGATGGAGACGTCCGAGGCGTACAACTTCGTCTCGCTCGAGAGCGACCGCGGCTCCGACAGCTCGGACACGTTCAGCATCCTCGAGTACATCGGCAAGGACGACGCGCTCATGACCGTCGTGGACGACCGCGCGACGCTCTCCTTCGCCCTCAAGCAACTCACACCGCAAGAGCAGCGCGTCTTGTACTTGCGCTTCTTTGAGGGCCTCACGCAGACCGAGATCGCTCATCAGCTCGAGATCTCGCAGATGCAGGTCTCGCGTCTTCTGCGGCGGACCCTGCGCATCCTGCGCGAGAACGTCGTGAAGGAGTGAGGGGCGATGGCTGAGGAAGACAGCCGATCGGCGCGTGTGCGCACCACGGCCTTCGCCGTGTGGACGGCGGTCGGCGTCATCGCGCTCGTCGTGGCGGTCGGCTGGGTCATCGACCGCATCATGCCGGCCATCATCCCGTTCGCCATCGCAGGTATGATCGCCTTCCTGCTCCACGTGCCGGTCAACCACCTCGAGCGTGCGGGCCTGCCACGCGGCGCGGCCGTCATCGTGTGCTTCGTCGTCGTCTTCGGTCTGACGCTCCTCGCAGGGATCTTCCTCTTCCCGCCGATCGGCCGTCAGATACAGGCGTTCGCGGCGGCCGTGCCGGAGTACCTCAACGAGGCGCAGAGCATCGTCGACGATCTGCAGCGGCAGTTCACGTCCGTGGTGATACCCGATTGGGTGCGAGCGTTCGTGAGCACGGCAATAGACGACGTCGCTACCTTCGCGGCTGGTCTGGCCAAGCGTGCCGGAGGCCTCCTCTTCGCCGCCGGAACGAGCGTCGTGACGGGTGTCCTCTACCTGTTCCTGGCATTCGTCATCGCATTCTGGCTGCTCAAAGACTGGCCGGTCATTCGGCAGGAGCTCAAGCGCGTGGCGGGTCCTCGCTTTGAGGAGGACACGGACATGCAGGTCGCAACGATAGACCGGGTAGTCGGCGGCTATCTGAAGGGCGCGACGATCGCATCGCTGGTCACGGCGACGATGGCGACGACCGGGTTCGCGATCATAGGCGTGCCGTACGCGCTCGTGCTCGGCCTGTTCTCCTTCTTCCTCAACTACGTCCCGTACGCGGGCCCCTTCATCACCGGCCTCATTGCCGCCACGGTCGGGCTGTTCGTGAGCCCTCTCACGGCGCTGCTGGCTGCCGCGGTGGTACTGGGTGCGCAGGTGCTGACCGACAACCTCGTGACGCCGAAGGTCATGTCGAGCAAGGTGAACCTGCATCCCACGCTCGTGATCTTCTCGCTTCTTGTAGGCGGAACGGTCTGGGGCATCCTCGGTATGCTCCTTGCGATCCCCGTAGCGGCGCTCGTCCAAGGCGTGTTCGTCTACTATTACGAACGTCGCACCAGGCGACAGCTCGCGACCATGAGAGGCGCGCTCTTCAAGACGACCGTACGCCCTCTGGACCAGCAGCCGTGTGACGAGGAGCGCGAACCGCCGGCAGGCGGGGCCAAGTCGAAGTAATCGCGCATCTCCCCGGGGAACGGGCGCGCGGTTCGTCGGCGATCAGGGCCCCCTAAGGAGCCACAACGTGAGATCCGCCCAGATACGCGAGAGCTTCCTCTCGTATTTCGAGGGCAAGGGCTGCAAGCGCCAGCCCTCGTCCTCGCTCGTCCCGGACGATCCCTCGCTCCTGCTCACGACCGCCGGGATGGTGCAGTTCAAACCGGTGTTCCTCGGAACGAAGACGCTTCCCTACACAAGGGCCGCGACCGTACAGAAGTGCGTGCGCACGACAGACATCGACATCATCGGGACCACCGGCAGGCACCACTCGTTCTTCGAGATGCTCGGCAACTTCAGCTTCGGCGACTACTTCAAGAGCGAGGCGTGCGCGTGGGCGTTCGAGTACTCCACCGAGGTCCTCGGCTTCGATCCCGAGCGGCTCTGGTACTCGATCTACGAGGATGATGACGAGTCCGAGGCGATCTGGCGCGACGAGGTGGGAGTCCACCA
>CAYWCB010000150.1:0-3790 GCA_964456615.1 uncultured Eubacteriales bacterium
TGGTAGCTCGTCGGGCTCATAACCCGAAGGTCGCAGGTTCAAATCCTGCCCCCGCGACCAGCATGTACGCAGGCCGGACACGTAACGAGTGTCCGGCCTGTTCTCGTTGTCAGGGGCGGTGCGAAGAAGGGCCGAGCGTCACTGCGGCCTCTACATCCTGACCACGATGCTCGCGAGCAAGACGAGCAGCAGGACAAGGATGACCGCGACGTTCAAGCTCATATCGCGCGCGTAGCGCTGGATCAGACCCCTCGTGCGAACGACGGTCTCGGCGTCATGGTGCGGCGCCGCGAACAACTCGGTGTGTTCCCGGGTTGAGGCTTCGACCAGGATGCGCACGGCATAGATCACCGAGCCGGCAACGAGCTGGATGGTGCCGGTGCCCGCGGCCCTCCAGTCGGGCACGGCGTCACTCACCCATCCCGCCATCAGTTCGACTGTGGTTGCTCCAGCGGCCCGCCGCTCGGTGAACGTGAGTGCGCGAGGAGGGGCGGCCGACTCGCGCAGCATGCGTGGGAAGTCCTCCTCGCGCAGGATTCCGGCGGTGGCGACCGCGAGCTCGTCGGTGACGTCCTCACCGCGCACGCGGCGCTCCGACATCTCCAGTGCGACGGAGGTGACGCTTTCGTTGGAGCTACGCGCCTCGACGAGAACGTCAGCGAAGCTCGCGCGCACGGGGTCGATCGCGTTGGCGTCCGCGAGGTCCCTGAGCGCCTCCATCCGGTGTCGGGAGACGCTTTCTGCCTGGTAGGCGGCTATCTCACGCACCGCAGCGAGAGCGCTTGCCCGGTGCGCGCGGTCCGCTTCGCCGACGATCCATGGCGCGCGCGCAGCCGCTTCGATGGCGGCTCGCACGCAACCCTGCTGCTCGCACGCCAGAGTGAGGACGGCAGAGCGCAGGAACCGCTCGTTGCGTGACTGGGGCGTGCCGGAGGCGGGCTCGATCACGAGTCGACGCCAACGGCGCGCGACATAGCGCCATGCCAGGCGAGCGTACGCATACCCGGCCCGGCCTACACGTAGGAGCCACGCCAGATACCCCTCGTACCGCGTCTGCACGACTCCGCACCCGCGCACGAAGCTGCGAGCCGCCGCCTCGTACCAGTAGTTGACGCCGAACCAGGCGGGCGCGTGCCAGTAGAAGAGCCCGAACTTGACGCCGACGACGAAGATCGCTGTGCCGATCGCGAAAGCGTACACGACCGACATCAGGTCGGCTGGGCTCATGTACATGGTGTGGAGGTACTTCTCGAGGAGATCGTAGTGCAGTCCCCACGTATGCAGCCCGGGCTCGATGACCCCCCGGATGACGATCTGTGGCCAGATGCCGAGCGCGATGATGGCGGCTCCGAGCATACCCATGGCGAAGAGCATCCTCGGTGGGGCGTCGACGACCCCGGGGCCGTATTCTCGCTTGGGCTTACCGAGAAAGACGAAGCTGATGAGCTTGATGAACGAGCACGCGGTGCCGCCGCACGTCACCACGTAGATCTTTTCGGCTACGTCGAGCGACACGAGATGATGGTATTCGTACGACTCGACGAGCGCATGGTGGATGAGGCTTTTGCTCACGAACCCATTGAAGAGCGGTACGCCGGTGATGCCCGCCGCCGCGATGAAGGTGAGCACGAAGGTGAGCGGCATCCGTTTCCACAGGCCGCCGAGCTTGTACATGTCGAGTTCGCCGGTCCTGAACGCCACCGCCCCGACACCCAGGAACAGCGCGCCCTTGAACAGGGCGTGGTTGACGGTGTGGTAGAGCCCTCCGGCCATACCCATCGCGCCGTGGGTGCCGAGATACGCGGCCGCGCCGATACCGGCGAGGATGAACCCCATCTGGCTGATGCTGTGATAGGCGAGCATGCGCTTGGCGTTGTGCTGCCCGAGAGCCATGATCACGCCGATGGCCATGGTCACGATGCCGATCCATAGGATGACCAACCCGAAGTCGGCGGTCGCGTTCCAGAGCGCCTCCTCGACCTCCTCGGCGACCGGCGGACGGAACAGGGCGGTCGCCGTTCGGAAGATGCCGTAGGCGCCGGCCTTGATCATCACGCCGGAGAGCAGTGCGCTCGCGGGCGAGGGGGCGACAGGGTGCGCGTCGGGCAGCCACACGTGAACCGGCACCATACCCGCCTTGACGCCGAAGCCCACGACGAGCAGCCCGAAGGTGACCCATCTCAGCGTCTCGGCGGCCTCCTCGAGCGGCAGCGGGAGAAGAGACCCGTGACCGCCGATGGCGTAGGTGAGGAAGATGCCGCACACGAGCGCGAGCCCGCCTGTCACCGTCATCCAGAAGTACTTGACGGCGGCGCGCTTGGCCTGGTCCGTCTCGGTGTGGATGACCAGCAGGAACGCGGTCAGCCCGAGCACCTCGAAGAAGAGATACAGCGTGATGAGGTCGCCCGCGAGGACCACGCCGAGCATGGCCGAGAGCACCACGAGGCTCATCGCATGGTAGCGGTTCCGCTTGTGCTCGTGCTTGAGGTAGTCGAGCGAGTAGAGCGTCGCGGCGAACCAGAGGAACGCAGTGAACACCGCGAAGAGCATCGCATAGGAATCCACCGCGAAGACGAGCTCGCCGAGCAGCATCGGCACGCGCGTTCCGATGACGTGCTTATAGGCCACGATGGGCACGAGGGCGACCGCGCCGAGCAGCGTCGTACCGGTCACGAAGGCGACGAAGCCGTTGCGCACGCTCTCGCGCCAGCGCCCGAGCGGGTAGACGAAGATCGCGCAGAAGAGCGGCCATGCGACCAGGAGCGCGGGCAGCGGGTGAGACACGGCTTCTATCGCGTGCTCCGTGGCAGGCACCCCCCTAGTGGAAGATCGCCTCGGCGGCCCTCTGTGCGAGCGAGAACGGCAGGCCGGGCACGGTAGCCGCCACGCCCAGCACGACGGTGAGCGTCGCGGCCACGACAGTGGGGACCAGCATCGATCTAGGAGCCGGCTCTTGGAGGCGTCCGGGGTTGCCGGCGGGCAGGCCGCTCGGCTGGTCAGCGCCTCCGGCTGCGGTCGGGGACTCGTGGCCGGGGGTGTCGTGCGGGTCCGTACCGGTCTCGGCCATCTCGACGGGCGTCCTGAAGTACGCGACGTAAACGATGGGAAGCAGGTAAACGGCGGCCATGAGGGCTCCCAGAATCAACACCGCGAGGTAGTATGGCTCGTCGACTTCGAGTATGCCGAGGCCGAGGTACCACTTGCTCACGAAGCCCGCGAGAGGGGGCGTGCCGATCATGCCGAGCGCTGCCACCGCGAACGCCCCCATCGTGATCGGGAGGCGGCGGGCGATGCCGGTCATCTCGCTCACGTTGTGGATCGCCGCTCGTCTGATGAGCAGACCCGCGCACAGGAACAGCGTCCCCTTCATGAAGGCGTGGTTCGAGATGTGTACGAGCGAGCCGACCAACGCTTCCTTGCCCAGCAGCCCGAAACCGAGCGTCACGTAGCCCATCTGGCTGATGGTCGAATAGGCGAGCCGCCGCTTGAGGTTGTCCTGGTTCACGGCCAGCACCGCGGCGAACACGACCGTGAACGCGGCTATCCCCGTGAGTATCGATGTCGCCCCGAGCTCCTCGAGCAACTCGACACCGAAAACGTAGAACAATACGCGCCCGATGCCGAACGTGCCCGCCGCGACCATGATGCCGGAGAGGACGGCGGAGAAGGGCGCAGGGGCTGCAGGGTGCGCATCCGGGACCCAGCCGTGCAGCGGTACGAGCGCCGCCTTCACGCCGAATCCCGCGATGAAGCACCAGAAGACGAGGAGCAACGCGCGGTGGTTCGTCTC
>CAYWCB010000150.1:3800-5195 GCA_964456615.1 uncultured Eubacteriales bacterium
ATCGACGATGATCCGGGTGCTCGACGACGACTCCCACCCGGTCGGGCCGTGGGCCGTTCCGGGCGACGGCTCAGCAGCCGTCCGGGTCCGGCAGCCCGAAGCTCGCGTAGTACCACAGCGTCGGGTCGTGCACCCGCCCGACGACGCCGAGCAGGACCAGGCTGCCGCCGATCAGGATGTAGACGATGTACTTGAGCGCGGCCGCCCGGGCCGCGGGTGTCTCCTCGTGGATCACGAGCGGGTAGGTCATGACAGAGAAGAGCTCGTAGAAGACGAGGAATGTCAGCAGGTTCGCGGCGTACGCCACGCCCATCGTCCATCCGAGACAGAGCATGAAGAAGAGCCAGTAGCGCCCCAGCTTCTCGTCGCCCTTCATGTACCCGGCCGAGTACACGAGCGCGAGCAGCCAGAGCGTGGCGGCCGTCGCACCGAAGAGCGCCCCCATGGCGTCCACCTTCAACTGTAGCCATGCATCGGGGGTGAGCGGGAACAGACGGACCCAGTACTCGCTACCGCGCAGCACTCCTGGAATGAATGAGACGGCGAGCGCCAGAGTTCCCGTGCAGAGCACGGCGAGCACGCCGACGCGCACGCGCTCCGGAACGTAGAGGTGCACGCGCGGGAGCCCGAGCATCGCACCCACGAGCGGCAGGAGTATCGCGATCGCCGGGGCAACCGATGTGACGTATGCGGTCTGCACCGCGATCCTCCTAGATTCCAAAGACGAAGTGGACGGCGGACTCTGCGAGGGAGAACGGCATGCCGGGAACCCGGGACGTGATCCCAAGAAGGATGACGTAGACCGCGCAGACGATGATCGGCCACAGCAGGATCGGTGGGGCGTGTCCGAACGCGCACGACTCGCCGTCGACGTTCTTGAAGAAGGCGTCATAGACGATCGGCAGCCAGTAGGTGGCATTCAGCAGGGAGGACACGACCATCACGACGACGACCCACCACGCGCCGGGCCACCAGGTCGTGTTTGCCTCAAGCCCGCCGAGCGACATGTACCACTTGGTGATGAAGCCGGCGAAGAGCGGGACGGCGATGAAGCTCAGGGCTGCGACCGTGAAGGCGGCCATCGTGTAGGGCATCTGGTGCCCGATGCCGGCGAGCTCGGAGACCTTGGTCTTGCCGGTTCTTCGCTGGATGGCGCCGGCGACGAAGAACATGGTGATCTTCGGGAATGCTTGGTTCGCGATGTGCACGACGGAGGCGGTCGCGGCCCACGGGGTGAGGAGTGAGGCGGCGAGCACGATGTAGGAGAGCTGACTGATCGTGGAGTACGCGAGGCGTCGCTTGAGCACGTCTTGCATGAGCGCCATGAGCGAGCTGGCGATAATCGTGAACGCGGCAAGGAACGCGAGCGGGATCGTGAATCCCAGATCCCTCAGG
>CAYWCB010000151.1:0-5141 GCA_964456615.1 uncultured Eubacteriales bacterium
GCTCTGCCTTGGAGGAAGACCTTCGCACCTTCTTCGAGGAGAACGAGGGCCTCGCACGTCTCCTGTCGGACGCCGGCTATGAGGATCCGACCACGGCGGTGCTGCCCGAGCTTGAGAAGGTGGCGGGCTTCAAGTTCCCGACCCAGCGGACAAACGAGGATTTGGGCCACCGCTTGGAGGCGCTCCGGTTCCCCGAGGACCTGCGGCCGGCGGCGCGGACGCTCGTCGTTCTAAGACTTCGGGACGACGAGGCTAGCCGGACCGCGGAGCGAGTCGTGGACGCGCTCGTCGGCGAGGGCAACGACGGTCATGCCCAGGCCGAGCTCGCCGTGCTGTTCCTCTCGGGCGTCGGCCGAATCGAGGTCATCGACCACGTTCGCGATCGGCGATGGTCCTTCTCGTGTGCGCGGGCGGAGGGCGTCGAGGTTCCCGAAGCATCCGTCGTGGTCCGCCGACCGGACAGCACCGAGCGGGTGTCGCGCTACTGGACGGCGAGCAAGGACGTGTTCGACTGCGACCCCGACGAGGCGCTCTCACGACGAGCGGTGGTCGATCGGGCGCTACGCCACTACGGCCTGGAGGCGTGGAGCCTCGACGACCCGCTGCGCGTCACCGTGGCGCTCCCACAGTCCAACGGTCCAGAGGTCGGTCCTCTTGGCCCTTCCGGGCGGTTCTGCCTGGGCCTGCCGACGGAGCAGTCCACCGGGCTCCCCGCCCACGTCGACGCCCGCTTCTTCGCGCACTTCCCGCAACGCCGTCGCTTGTTCCTCCTCGACGTGGCGACCGAGGTGTTCGGCACGTTGCTCGCACGCCTGCGTGCCTCGCTGTCCCTGGACATTCGGAGGGCGGCAACGCTCGCGCTCCACCGGCCCGAAGGCGAACCCGGCGCGCTCGCCGAGCGCGTCTACGCCGAGGGGAGCATCGCGGACGGCGAGGTCGTGCTCGCGTGGGATGGGGCCGGTTTCCTGAAGCGGTCTGACTGCGTTGTGCCGTTCGACGAGGAGCGCTGCGTGATCCCGCATGAGGGAGGCCGCATCGACGTGGTGCCGTGGTCCGACGATCCGAGCGAGCTCGTCGCGAACGCCCTGGACGAGCTCGTGTCAATGGGGATCGAGATGCTCGGCGACACGACTCCCCACCCGTGGCTGGCGACGAAGAACGGCGAGCCGAGCATCGTCGAGAAGGCGGCTCGGCTGCACCGGCAGGACGGCAGCGAATGGTGGGAGCCGTTCGTCGATAAGCTGCTTCAAGCATTCCCAAGGGCGCATCAGATCGAGCTTCTGAGAGGCCAGCGTTGGCTCCCGACCGGCGTGGAGAACCTCTCGACGCCTGCAGCGAGGGTGTTTCTCCCCGCTCCGACGGACTCGTCCGCCGACCCTGAGGAGGTCACCGACGTTCCGCCTCGCGTTGCCGCGACCCTGCGTCTGGTGGACGGGACCAAGTTGAGACTCCGAGAGGACGGACGCGCGCTGACACCGCTGGCCGCCCGCCTGGCGGATGCGAAGCTGGTACGACGCCCACGCAAGGTGGAGCTCCTCGAGGACGAGCTGTTCCCGGCGCTCGCCGAGGCCGTCGCGGCATCTGACGAGTCTCTGGCCCTCGACCTGTTTACCCAGGCGGTCGCGTGGATCGCCTCGATGAAGGAGGCGTCAAGAAAGAAGCTTGAAACCGGTACGGCGTTCGCACCGATTATTTGCGGAGCGCGCGTCAGTTGGCGGCCTGCGACCAATACATACCTTGGCGCGGGATGGGGCCTCGACCCAGACCGTGACCGGCTATTGGGCGAGGCCTACCCGGACCGACGCCTTGTGCCCCTCTCGGAGTTGACCTCGCAACTCGGAGCGGCGAAGGTGGACGGGGCGAGCGCCCGAGAAGCGGCATTGGTGCTCGGCATCTCCGATCGACCGCGAATCGTCGTCCTTCCTCGCGGGAGGAACTGTCCCCTACACGGCTCGCATCTCGTGCTGGCCGTGGTCGGAACGCCTTCCGTGGGCCGTCCAGAAATCGACCCGATCTACCGTCGATACCTCGCGGCCGTCTCCAGCCTGCGCACGCCGTGGGACTGGTCTTTCGACCACGACGTGGATGAGGTGGCCTGGATTGATGGGCTGGAGGACAAGACGCGCCGCCAGCATATCCTCGACCTCATGCTCACGAACCACGAAACGTATGAGAACCGGACAACGACGAACCTCCGCCGCGTTGGCCACAACCCAATCCACACGGTTCCTCAGTTGTGGAGTTTTGCCCTGGCAAGGGAGGACTGGCCGATCTTTCCCGTGGAACGTGGCGTCGGAGGCCCAAGTGCACGCGTCAGCGCGGCGGACGCCTGGCTGCTGGCAGACGGTTCCCGCCGCACCGCCTTCGCGAAGCTCGTCAACGTGGTCCCGCAGCGGTTCGCCTCGGCGTGGCCGCTCCTCCACAAGCTCGGCGTCTGGACCGTCGAGAATGCGCCTGTCGGCCGTCTCGTTCACGGCCTCAAAACGCTTGCCGCGCGCCTCGACCGGGAGCACCTCGACGTTCATCGAGACGCCTTGTCGCTGGCGCGAGAGCTCTACAGCCAGATCGAGGACCGGAGCGTCGGCGAGTCCGCCGTCCCGCGCTCCGTGACCCTGCCCCTGTTGCGGGACGGAAGGCTCGTGGCGGTCGCCTCGGATGACAAGGACGCCATCGTCCTGTTCGACGACGACCCGAGCAGGGCGAAGCACGTCGCTGGCGCTGCCGTAGCGTATCGAGTCCCGGTCGGTCGGGACGCGCGGGTCGACACGCTGCACCGCATATTCGTCGCCGCGTGGGGCGACGAGAGGGTGATCCGAGCCTCGTCGGCCGCTGTCGACATCGGCTTCAAGTCGTCGGGGGATGCGCCCGAGTCCCTGCTCGCGTGGCTCCACCGGTCGTTCCTGCACTCGGAGGTCGCGGTCGAGCTGGCCGTGCTGCTCACCCTCGGGGGGGACCGCACCCTTCGCACCGAGCGCATCAGCCGAAACTGGCGCCTGTTTCGGGAAGTCAAGATCGAGTTCGGTTCCTTCGAGAGCTCCACCATCAGGAGCTTCTACGACCGCCCTCGAAGCCGGCTGCTCCTCACCAGCACCATGAAGGACGATCCAGCGACCGTCGTCGCCGCGACATGGGAGCTCGCGGGTGCGCGTTCGCGCGACCTGTGGGAGAGCTACGCGCGTGCGCTTCGTGAGTCGGCGACCGGAGCCTTCCTTCAAGAGCGCGAGATCACACCGGTGGAGATCATCGATGTGGCGGACGCCGCTGGGCTCCATCGTGCCCGGAGCATCGAGGGCGTGGAGTGCGCCCTGCTGGCGGCCTTCGTCCACCTCGGACTCGGCGACGACCCCACGGACGCGGCGGAATGGTGGGCGGTGGTGGAGCGGACCCCGCAAGCCGTTGCCGAAGGGCTCGGGCGACCGCAGGTAGCTCGGGAGATCGAGCGCGCCGTCAGGCTTCCGCAGCCCGACGGCGAAGTCCACCTCGTTCGCATCCTGGGGCTCCCCTGGGCGTCCTGGCAGGCGGCGGTCGAGCGGCGAGACGGCCGTACCTTCCGTTTCGAGCGTTCAGTGGCCCGATACCGCACGGTGCTCGGGCACCTCGTTGCAGTCGTCCGGGAGATGGCCGCGCGCTCCAGCGGCACCGACCTGGCGGCCATCGGCTCGCTCCTCGATGGGGCTTTGCAGGAACCAGCACCAGAGGCCGTTGCGGGCGCGCCTCCCGAGGACGCGGAAGCCGACCGGGCCGCGCTCGACACCATGCTGCGCTGCCTGGACCCGCTTTCCGAATTCGCTGGGTCGCTCCTGCGGTTGCCGCAGCCCCCGTGGCCCGTCGAGTTGCCCGTGCCGGACGAGAACCGCAAAGTCACCAAGCGCGGTGTATTGCTCTACCGCGATCAGCCGATTTCCAACCGGCAAAGCGAGGCCAAGGGCACCGTGGATGCGGTGCTCGCCGTCGCGGTGGAACTCGCACCCGTGTTTAGTGAGGTCGTCGACCCGAAGGCCATCGAGTTGGAGCCAGCCGTTGCCCGCTTAGTGACGGGCGCGTGGGCCAACGTCTACGCCGCGCTGGCCGCGCTGCGAGACGCTCTGCTTGAGGTTGCGCCGAACACGGTCGAGAGGTTGTCGGCAGTACGAGCGTTTCGCGACCCTACGCGCCCTGAGCCGTTGCGGGCCAAGCTCACCGAGCTCACCAAGGCCCATGCGGAGAAGCATCAGCCCAAGATCGAGGTTCTCGGGGTCGGGTTCTCCGACACAGAGCTTCGTGAAGACCTCGCAGCCGGTTCAGCCGGCACTCTTGGTTCCAAGCTCGCAGAGGCCGCTGCTCAAGGCATTCGAGCGGGCCTGGTAGGCGCATCGCGGCGACCGCTCACTCCTTGTAGGAACGGCGTTGATGGTGGCCCTTCCGGAGGTGGCGGGGCTGGCGGCAAGACCAGTGGTAAACCGATACGCGAACCGGCGATTGTCGGCGACCTCGGCGAAGCACTCGTCCACGAGTGGCTGACGCTCGAACTCCGTGAGCACTACGGCCCGGAGTGCTGGAAGTCAAAGTCACGCGAGCGGTACGGCCTGCCCGCGTCCGGGGACGACGGCCTCGGCTACGACTTCGAGGTCTCCGATCCCACGGGCAAGCTGTTCCCCGGTTCGCCGACGCGCGTGTTGATCGAGGTAAAGTCTACAAGAACCAATGGTGCTGGCCCGTTCCCTATGTCACATAGCGAGTGGGACGCTGCTCGGCGCTGCCACGAAGAAACCCAGGACGGCGCACTATACGTCATCGTCCGCGTGTTCAACGCCGACACGAAGCCCCTTATCGGCGATTTGTTGATCGATCCGTTCGCCGCACACCGGCGAGGCGAGGTGCGCCTGACCGAACGTGATCTGTGGGTAACAGTAGCACCGCCGCAGATAGCCGCGGAAGAGATGCACGAGGTGGATTATGCGATGACACCTTGAGCGCAAGGGTGTATCGCCTATCGGCGATCTGCGCCTCCGACAGCGACGATTAATCGCTCAAGTTCGTTGTTTGCGAGATTTCAAGAATTCTTTGGTGACGAAGGAGATGTGAAATGAACGTTTGGAGAATCTATGTTGATTCCGGGTGTCAGAATCCGAATGGCTCTTATGTGAGTTACGGTGAGCTGA
>CAYWCB010000152.1:0-1476 GCA_964456615.1 uncultured Eubacteriales bacterium
GCGCGCCGCACACGATGTTCGGCGGTTCCGCCGCGCCGACATCCACCTTCGTGACCCAGAGCTTCTCGGCGTCGGGGTGGCGCTTCTTCTCGACGATCCGACCCACCACGACACCCTGGAGCGCCTGACCCGTGGTGTGCACTGCCTCGACTGCGGTGCCGGTCATGTCGAGCTTCTCAACGAGCTCGGACACGCCGAGCGGGACGGGAACGAGTTCGGTCAGCCATTTCAGGGAGACTCGCATCGATCCGCTACCTTCTCCTCGTCACCTTCGTGATGCCCCGTTCTTCGCGGTGGTCCAGGGTCGGGCGAGATACGGCCTAGAACTGCCGGGTGAAGCGCATGTCCCCCTCGAGAAGCATGCGCACGTCGGGGATGTTGTACTTGAGCGCCGCGATCCGCTCGACGCCGAGCCCGAATGCGAAGCCCGCATATCGTTCGGAGTCCACGCCCACGTACCCGAAGACGTTCGGGTCCACCATGCCGCACCCCAGGATCTCGAGCCAGCCTGAGTTCTTGCAGAAGCGGCATCCGCTCCCGTCGCAGATCCCGCACGAGACGTCGACCTCGGCGGACGGCTCCGTGAACGGGAAGAAGTGCGGACGGAAGCGGGTGCGGCGGTCCGCGCCGAAGATCTCGCGCACGAAGTGATCGAGCGTGCCCTTGAGGTCGCCGAGCGTGATGCCCTCGTCGACCGCCAACCCCTCGATCTGGGTGAACTGCGGCAGGTGGCTCGGGTCGGCGATGTCGCGCCGGTAGACCTGCCCGGGACAGATGATGTAGACGGGCGGCTGCTCGCGCTCGAGCACGCGCACCTGCACCGGGCTCGTGTGCGTGCGCAGCAGCACGTCGGACTCCCCGCTCGAGCGCATACCCTCTCCGCTCAGATCACACACGTAGAAGGTGTCGGTCGCCGAGCGGGCGGGGTGCTCGGGCGGGTGATTGAGCGCCGTGAAGTTGTAGTAGTCGAGTTCGACCTCGGGCCCCTCGGCCACCGAGTAGCCGAGTCCTATGAAGACGTCGACGATCTGGGCCGTGATCTTGTTGATGAGGTGTGCGTGACCGGGCTCGTGCGCGCGACCCGGCAACGTCACATCGACGGCATCGGCGGCCACCCGCGCGTCGAGCGCGGCCGCCCCCAGTTCTGCGTTCCGCTCGGCGAGCGCCGCTTCGAGCGCTTCGCGCACCTCATTCGACACCTTGCCCACGACGGGCCGCTCCTCGGGCGAGAGGGCTCCCATGCCCCTGAGTATGGGCGTGAGCAGTCCCTTCTTGCCGAGGTAGCGCACGCGCACGGCATCGAGCGCCGCGAGATCCGCCGCCTCGGCGATCTCCCGAAGACCCTCGGCCCGCAGGTGCTCGAGATCGTCGACTATCGTCATGACTCCCCTTCGCCTAGGACACCGTGCATCAGCGTACCGCGAGCCGGACCGCAGGTACCCACACGAACGGAGCCGGCCCCGTCCTTGGAGTCCA
>CAYWCB010000152.1:1486-5073 GCA_964456615.1 uncultured Eubacteriales bacterium
GGGGGCCGGCTCCCGCGGTACCACCTCGGTTGACCCCGAATGCGAGGTCCAACTCACGCGCCGGACGAATCCTCCCGGCTGTGTGCGGCCTCTCACCGCACCGTCCCGATATCGGGGGATCCGGCTTCCCTACTCGGGCACGCGTCTCGAGACGCCCGGCCTTTCAGTCAGCGGCTGCTGGAGTGAACCGCCCGTGCCCTCGCCCCGGACCCTTCCAGCCGATGGGGTCCTTCTCTGGCGGGACTCGCCATGCGCGAGCGCCTCTCCGTCATCGCCTCGCTCTCTGCGATTGGTTTGGCAGTGTATCACCTGCCGTATGCGGCCTGCCACCTGCGAAGGAGGCGGCCGGCGGGCAGCACGCGCGCCACCGTTCCTAGAACCGCGCTCCGAGGCACGGGCTCCCGGTCCGCCACCGCGTTGGCGTCTCCCTTCACGATCAATGTCCCGCCCTTGACCGAGCGCACGCGATGCAGGACGCGACTGTCGTGTCCGGGCTCGGCGAGCAATACGATGTCGGAGACGCTCGGCTCGCCGACGTCGGTCACGAGACACACGTCGCCCGGCCAGAGAGCAGGTGCCATGGACCCGCCGGTGACCCGAACGACGGTCGCCTTGCCTGACACGAGCGCAAGCACCACCAGGAGCAGGGCTGCGATACAGGCGAGGTTCGCGACGCGGCATGCGCCAGCCGCCATCAGTGCGACTGCTCGGCGTCGATGTAGAGCGAGACCTTCGCGTAGTCGTTGGCCAGGTCGTTGCCGGCCGTGGCGGGCAGACCGACCTCGAAACGCAGATCGCCCCGAGTCCCCGCGTTCAGCCGTATCGGCGTGGTCTGCATCGCGGAAAGCGGCCCGTCGTAGAGCTGAGCCTCGCCCGTGCTCACGCGGCACGTGAGGGCGTTGTAGAAGTCCGTGATGCCCGCCTTCTTGGCGGCGGTGACGATGATGTCGACCGGCAGCGAGCCCGTGTTCTGCACCGACAGCGAGCGGATACTCGTCGTGCCCGGCGCGAGCGTATCGAGCGACAGCGGCGCCGACGTCGGCTCGGTCGAGATCGCGACATGTCCTGCCCGGATGATGCTGTCCGGGACCTGCACTTGCGTCGTGAAGTACGCCCCGGCCGCACCGATCGAGACAGCAGCTAGGGCTCCGAGCATAGCGTAGAGGATCTTCCTGAACATCGAGCATTCCTCCTCGGTGACGTCCGCCGAGGGGAAGCGGCTGGACAAGAGAGAGGTCGGGCGGCGCCTCACCGACCGAAGGAAGTCTCGCAGATGTGCCTTCACGTTCTCCAACCGTTGTCCGAACCGGGAACATACCGTGCATGCACGTGTGCACGCGTGTGAGACGCCGCGGGGAGAGGAACAGATGGACTCAAGGCTCGTCGCACCGCGAAGCACATGGCTGCTCGGCGCAACCATGCTGCTGCTCTCGACGCTCCTATTCGGGTGCGCTGGCGGCGATACGGCGCGCCAGCCGGACTCCCAAGACGACGCCGAGCGACCCGCAAAGCCCGGTGACCGAGGGCGACGCGGCAGGGCTCTGGGCGACGTTTGAGGAGGGCTCGTACCGCACTCAGTGGGACCGCGCGCCAGGCTACGAGGATCGAAAGCCCGCAGCCGGGCCCCATGGAGATGCGGTCGAGATCTTCGTGAACTCGAACGTGGCGGACACCCTGAGCACGCCGGGGTCCATGGAGTGGCCCGACGGCTCCATCATCGTGAAGGACGTGTACCGGTCGGATGCGCTCGAGTACGTGGCGGTCATGCAGAAGCGCGGCGACTCGTGGTTCTGGGCAGGAGTACCGACCGGACGGAACGATCGTCGCCGAGGGCCTCGAGACCCCGTCCTGCGCGAACTGTCACAGCGATGGCGGCTCCGACTACGTGCGCGCCTTCTCACTACCCTGAGCCGTTCGCCATCTGCGACGGTGCATCAAACAGACGCGCCCCGACCAAGAAGGACGAGGCGCGCGAATTCGCGTATGTCGAAACCGGCTACGACACCTGTGCCTTCGCGATATCCACCAACTTGGCGAATGCGGCCGGGTCGTTGATCGCGAGGTCTGAGAGGACCTTGCGGTCGAGCGCGATGTTCGCCTTCTTGAGGCCGTTCATGAACACGGAGTACGACAGGCCGTTCGCGCGTGCGCCGGCGTTGATGCGCACGATCCACAGACGACGGATCTCTCGCTTCTTGTTGCGGCGGTCGCGGTAGGCGTACTGCAGTGAGTGCTGCACCTGTTCCTTGGCGGCACGATAGGTGCGGCTCTTCGCTCCGTAGTAGCCTTTTGCACGCGTGAGTACGGTGCGGCGCTTCTTCTTCGCGCTGACTGCGCGCTTCACTCGAGGCATGGCCTGATCACTCCTTGAGGGGCATCGGACTGAAGGGCTGTGCGGCCGGCGGACGGCCCTAGCCGACCCCCAGACCCTTCTTGATCGACTTCTCGTTGCTCTTGTGCACGTACGAGTCGGCACGGAAGCCACGCTTGCGCTTGGGCGACTTCTTCTCGAGGATGTGGCTCTTGAACGCGTTGGCGCGCTTGATCTTGCCGGTCCCGGTCAGCTTGAAGCGCTTCGCAGTCCCCTTGTGCGCCTTCATCTTGGGCATGGTCGCTCCTTATGCGGTCTCGTTCTCCGTCGGCTCGGCCGCCTCGGCCGGTTCGACGTCCTCAGCAGCGGCGGTAGCCTCATCGGCAGCAGCGGTGTCCTCGGCAGAGCCGGTCTCCTTGGGCGCGGATTCCTTCGCCACCTTGGGCGGCGCCTTCTTGATCGGCTGGATCAGCATGTGCATGTTCCGGCCCTCGAGCTTGGGCTGGTTCTCGATGGTCGCCAGGTCCGAGACGTCGTCTGCGAGCCGCTCGAGGATGGCGAGGCCACGCTCGGCATGCACCATCTCTCGCCCTCTGAACATGATCGTCACCTTGACCTTGGCCCCCGCTTCCAGGAACCGCACGACGTGCCGCTTCTTCGTCTCGTAGTCGTGCGTGTCGATCTTGGGACGGAACTTGATCTCCTTGATCTCCACCTTGGTCTGGTGCTTGCGCGCCAGCTTCGCCTTCTGCGTCTGCTCGTACTTGTACTTGCCGTAGTCCATGATCCGGCAGACTGGCGGGTCGGCACCCGGTGCGATCTCGACGAGATCCAGTCCCTGATCGTCTGCGATCCGTTGGGCGTCCTCGACGCCGAAGATGCCCAGCTGCGAGCCGTCCAAGCCGATGAGACGGCACCGGCCCGCGCGGATGCGTTCGTTGATCCTGGGCTCAATGCTGCTGATAGGCAGCTCACCTCTCTCCGTACATTCGCGATCGCACCGCTAGCGATCGCCACCAACAACAAACCTCCCGCAGCGAACAGCCGACGGGAGGAAGGGACGCGCCATCAGAAGCGCGCCTACATCGACCAGACAGCTGCCGCAGCGCGGCGCCGAAAGGTGGGGACCAGACTCGCGACCCCGAGGGGCGGGGTCCCACTTCAGCGGTATTCGGTTAGCCGGTGCAGTATAGCCGTCGGACTTCGGCCGTGTCCATACGCCGAGTTGCCTCATCAGGAATGTCGCCCAAATCGATTCATTGCCTCATCTAAGGAT
>CAYWCB010000153.1:0-5052 GCA_964456615.1 uncultured Eubacteriales bacterium
CCGACAGGTCCACGACCAGGTCCGGAGCGAAACGCGCGAGCGCGTCGGCAAGGGCGGCCTCAGCGGTCTCGCCGAAGACGGCCGGCACCCCATAGGTGGCATCGCCGGCGGACATGTCGACCTTCTCGGTCCCTCCCGCGAACGCGACGGCCACAACCGCGTGCTCTTGTGCGAGGTCCTCGAGCGCCGCTCGGACCACCGGTGGGTAGTGCTCGCCGTCGATGAGGGCAACGACACGGGTCATCTGTTCGCTCCGGCCATCGCGCTACTTCGGGACCGGCCTGGCCGCATCGCCCTGGCCACTGCCTGTGCCGGCCTCGAGTGCATCGCCTATCGTGCCGAGCTTCTCCGAGATACCGAACAGCGCTTCGATGAGGTCCGTGTATGGTGTACGGCCGTATTCGACGATGCGCGGTGTGCCTCTGATCCCCCCGAGGCTCGCGGCTTTGCCGATCGCGTCGTTGAGCGTCCCGATCTGATCCACGAGACCGTAGGTCTTGGCCAGCGTGCCCGGCCACACCATGCCGGTCGCGAGTTCGCGCACCTTGTCCGGTGGCAGCTTTCGACCCCGTGCAACGATCTCGATGAACTGCTCGTAGACGATGTCGACGTGCTCCTGGAGCATCTTCGTCTCCGTGGGCGTAAGGCTGCGATAGGGACTGCCGATGTCCTTGTAGTCTCCCGCGGTGATCACCGCGAACTTCACCCCGAGTTTGTCGAGCAGCCCTTGCAGGTTCGCGACCTCAAGGATGACGCCTATGCTCCCTACGCTCGACCCGGGGGCGGCGACGACCCAGTCGGCCTGACTCGACACCATGTACGCGCCCGACGCGCCGACATCGCCGATGCTCACGACGACCGGCTTGGTGGCCCGACCGACCTCCGTCGCTATCTCCTCGGAAGCGGCCACCGTCCCTCCAGGGGAGTCGACCCGCAGGAGGATCGCCTTGACGCGCCTGTCGTTCTCGGCTTGCCTCAGCTGGTCGAGGACGGCCTCGGGTGTCACCGACCCGCCGCCGAGTCCTCCGGCGGTACCAGCGATCGCACCTTCGATGCGGACGAGCGCGACGGCATTGCCCGCGATCGCCGGCTGCCCGCCCCGGCCGATGAGACTCACCGCCCACACGCATAAGCTGAAGGCGCCGACGAGGAAGAGCCCGACAATGAGCACTACCACCCACACCCGGCTCTTCCTCGCGGGCGGAAACGGCTCCCATGCCGGTGCCGCCGGGGGCTGAGGCTTGTAGGCGGCGGACTCGCCGTAGGCTGGCTGCGCGTAAGGCGGTTGCTGCTGTGAGTAGGCCACCTGGGGCTGTCCGCCGGCGGAGGCGTCTGCCATCGGCGGGCCGCTCGGCGTGCCGCTCGGCGTGCCGCTCGGCGGGTACGCCGGCGGGTAGCCGGGAGTGCCCTGGCTCGTGTCATCCATGGGAAACCCTCCGTAGGTGAGCGCGAAGAGGGGGAAGAGAACGGGGGCTCGTCTATCTTCTTCCCGGCTTCCAGCGCGGTCAATCTCCAGACCCAAGACGCGAAGTGGACGACAACCGCGGCAGCCGAGCGCGGGCGCCGGGAAACGGACGAGCGGACGCAGGGCAGGCCGCAAACGACGCGGCATCACCCACCCGGCCGCTAGAGCACGCGCGCTCCGCCGCGATCGATGCGAAGGGCCTGTGGCGCCCGCCGAGACCCCAGCTGCCTGATGCGTGCCATCGCTCGATCGGCCACGTTCTCGGCCAGGGCGAACGCCGCCTCGTCCGTGTCGGCCGCGACAAGACCGATCACGGTGGGCCCCGCGCCCGACAACGCGACTCCCGCCGCGCCCGCATCCGAGAGGATGGCGTCGACCTCGCGCAAGTCCGCCACTGCCTCGGCCCGGTACGGCTCGTGTAGCCGGTCGGCGAGCGCCGCGCCGAGCAGGTCGGGGCGACCCGAAGCGATCGCCGCGGCAAGCAACCCGGCGTGCGCGACGTTGAATGCAGCGTCCTCGTGAGGCACGGCCTTGGGGAGCATCGCGCGGGCTGTCGTGGTCGCGAGCTCGCCGACTGCCGGTACGGCGACGACGGCGAGTCCTCTGGCCGGCTCGAAGCGCGCGCAGCGTGCGAGCCCATGCTCCATCCAGCAGACGGTGAACCCGCCGAAGAGGGCCGCCGCGACGTTGTCGGGGTGCCCTTCGATCTCGGCGGCGATCTCAAGGCGCCTACTCTCGCCGAAGTCCACGCGCGCGAGCTTCTCTCCAAGGAGCAGTCCTCCGACGATGGCCGCCGAAGATGAGCCAAGCCCGCTGCCGGTCGGAATCAGGTTCGTGCACCGCACGACCGCCCGCAGGTCGCCGCTTCCGGCCTCGGCGAAGGCGCGGGCGGCGGATCGCGCTACGAGGTTGTCGGCGCTCCTGCTGAGCCTGTCGGCGCCCTCGCCCCGGACGATGACCGACCACTCGTCGGCGAGCTCGGCCTCGAAGCGGTTGAACAGGTCGAGCGCGAGTCCGAAGGAATCGAATCCCGGCCCAAGGTTGGCACTCGTCGCCGGGACGAGCACGGTCGCGCCGGCGCCGTCATCGTGCACCCCGCCGCCGGACGCATCTGCCGGATCGCCGTCGGGCACGCGATCCTCGGACATTCAGAGCTCCTCGACGCGCAGGACCGTGCCGACCTCGCGTACGCTCTCGAGCGTGCGAATCTCCTCGAGCGACGCCTGCACCGCGGCCTCGCCCGCACGATGCGTGACGTAGACGAGTTCGACCTCGTCGCTCTCGGCGGCCTTCTGGATCACCGAGGCGAGCGACACGCCGTGCTCCCCGAAAACCGCTGCTGTCGCCGCGAGCACGCCGGGCTTGTCGAGCACTCGCAAGCGGATGTAGTAGGACGTCTCGAGCTCGCCGATGTCTCTGACCCGGAGCGAGTCGGTGCACGTGCAGCCGATCATCGACAGACAGTCTGACTGGATGTGGCGAGCCACCTCGATGATGTCTCCGACGACGGCCGAAGCAGCCGGCAGAGATCCCGCACCTTCGCCGAAGAACATGGTCTCGCCTACGGAGTCGCCCACGACGTAGATGGCGTTGTACACGCCGTTCACGCTCGCCAGCGGGTGTGTGGATCGGATGAGCGTCGGGTGCACGCGGATGTCGATGCTCCCGTCGATCCTCCGGGCGATCGCGAGCAGTTTGATCGCGTAGCCCATCTCCCGCGCGTAGTCGATGTCGGCCGGAGTGATGCCACGGATCCCCTCGGCGGGGACCTCGGACATGACGACCCGGGAGTTGAACGCGATCGAGGCCAGGATGGCGATCTTCGCGGCGGCGTCGAGCCCGTCGACGTCGGCTGTCGGATCGGCTTCGGCGAAGCCTTTCGCCTGCGCCTCGGCCAACGCGTTCGCGTAGTCGAGGCCCTCCTCGGCCATACGCGTGAGCATGTAGTTCGTCGTGCCGTTGACGATGCCCATCACCGTCGTGATCTCGTTGGAGACCAGGACGTGCTTGAGCGGGCTGATGATGGGGATGCCGCCGCCCACACTCGCCTCGAACATGATATCGACGCCGTTCGTGTGGGCGGTCTCCATGACCTCTTCACCGTGACTGGCGAGGAGCGCCTTGTTCGCCGTCACGACGCTCTTGCCGGCGCGGAGGGACTCGATCACGACGGTGCGGGCGATGCCCGTGCCCCCGATCAGCTCGACCACGAGGTCGATGCCCGGCTCGTTGACGATCGTCGTGTAGTCGTCCGTGAAACGAGCGGGGTCGATACCGAGAGCCTCGATGCGACTAGTGTCGCGATCGCAGAAGCACGCGATCTCCACGTCGACACCGGCGTGACGGCGGAAGTCCTCGGCGTGTCTCCGGAAGATCTCCGCGACCCCTCCCCCAACGGTCCCCAGGCCGATGAGGCCGACCTTCACGGTACGCATGACGTGCTCCTTCTGCCTGCTGAGAGTACGCGGCGCTCCGGCAGGCGCCACGCGGTGAGAGAACAGTGTAGCCGAAGGAGGCCCGTGGCGAAGGGGGAAGTGTCGCGAGCTGCCAGCCCTGGGAGGTTGAGTCGCGGACGCTCCTCGCGAGAGTTCTTGTGCACGCAAAGTGCGAGGCCACCCGCCCCCCGAACGAACGTCCCCTTGCGGTTCTGCCCATCCGAGTTCTTGATGACCTCGCAATACGTATTGTGCCCCACTTCGCCGAAAGTGCAACAGGTTTTGCGGAGAATGTGCCGAGCGGCCGACTGCGCCTGTCGGACGGCGCTCGACACGACCGACTGGCAGGAATCCGGGGATGTACGGCGCGGGTTGCCCGCGCCGCAGCGTGACTTGCCGGAGGGATGGCGCCTGCTATGCCCTGGCTCGGCGGCGCACCCGAAGCCCGACGAGCGAGAGGCCCGAGAGCGCCACAAGCACCAGGCTCCAAGGCGAACTCGCAGGCGTGGAGACTGTGGGCGGCGTGACGGGTGGCGGGCCGGCGGTCGGCTCCCCGATCGCGAAGGGCGAGAACGAGTCCGCCAAGCCGTACACGAGGCGATTCGTGGTGTCCACCGAGGTGGTTATGTCCTGCCACGATTCGCCCGTGTGGTGGTAGAGCCTGAGCCGGCTCGGATCCCCTTGGACCTCCGAAAGCACATACTCGGCGCGCACCGTCGTCGGAGTACCGGGAGGCGCCGTGCTTGAGAACTCGAACACCGAGCTCGGAAGGAATGCCACACTGGCCGGCGGAGCCGGGGGTGTCGGGACCGTGTACAGGACCTCCAGAGTGTTGCTGGGGGGTGAGGTATTCCCGAGCGCATCGGCAGCGATCACGTAGTACCGATACGTGACACCCTGGCTTCCCGGTATCCATGCAGTCGTACCCGAGACCGTCACGACCGTCGACCCCGTGTCCGCATTGACGACTCGATACTGCATCGCGGTCGGAACCGGTAGCCAGTTCATGTACCCGGCGAACGTGCGCGGATGAACCAGGAACCGGACATCGGTGAGCCCGCTCACTACCGGTGCAGCGAGTTCAACTGGGTCTGCCTCGAAGCTCGCGGTCACGTCCACATCGGCGGTGACGCCCGTGTCGGTGCGGGCGGC
>CAYWCB010000154.1:0-2518 GCA_964456615.1 uncultured Eubacteriales bacterium
ACGTCGTTGCCCTGCCCACTTCGCCCCGACCGTATCCCTATCGAGGGACACGGGAACTACCTAGAAGATTCTCCCCAAATGAGCCTCCCCATCACACGTTGGCCGTTCGCCTGCGGACCGCCCCAAGTCCGCATGGGCTTCAAGAAACACGAAGACCGGCCAGGATCAGGCCGGTTTGACTAGTAGCTCCCCGTCGCCAGAGTCACCACGTTGCGGCTGCGGATCGTCGCTCCCTGAGTTGCGGGCTCGTGCGTTTCAAGTATGCGCATTCTGCTAGCCCCAGCCCCGCGCTGTCAATGCCTGGCTCCTGCACCTCGGCACCCGCCCATCCGCAAGCCCCACCGCAATGGTGCGGAGCCTCGACACCTCTTGCGGACCACCTTCTGTCGCGCGCCGGTGATCGCGCGTGAACCTCAGCGCGCTCCTGCGCGTCGAAGGGAATGAACTCGTGTACCCCCGCCCAACTGCCCTGCTGAGCCCGAGGAGGCCGATATGCGCACGTTCCGTCCCTTTCCGCTCCGTGCCGTCACCGCCGCTGTGCTTCTTGTGACCGCGGTCGTTCTCGCCGGGTGCCAGACGAAGGTCGTCACCGCGCCGGCCGGGCGACCCGTCAACAGCGTCACGGCTTCCGGCTCGGGCAAGGTCATGGCCGCGCCCGACGAAGCGCAGATGACCTTCGGCGTGACGAGGCAGAGTCCCGATGCCAAGAAGGCTCTCGACCAGGCGTCCTCGGCAGCGGAGAAGATCACCTCGGCGCTCAAAAAAGCGGGAATCGACAACGAGGACATCCAAACCTCGAACGTGAGCGTCTATCCGCTACAGGAGGACCGGGACGGCAAGCCCGTCATCACGGGCTACCAGGCATCCATTTCGGTGACCGCCAAGGTCAAGGACATCGGCGAGTTCGGGAACGTCATCACGTCAGCCAACGAGGCCGGCGCCGATACGATCAGCGGTCCCTCGTTCACCATCTCCGAGGATTCTGAGTACCGTGCCGAGGCGATCGACAAGGCGGTCGCCGACGCTCGCAAGAGCGCCGAGGCCATGGCGAAGGCCGAGGGCAAGAGCGTCGGCGACGTGCTCAGCATGAGCACCGCGAACGTGAACATCCCCATCCCGATGGCAGCCGGAGCGTACTCGGCAGAGGACGTCAGGGCCGCGGTGCCGATCGAGCCAGGGCAGCTCGAAGTCACGGCGGAGGTCACCGTCGCCTTCGAGCTGAAGTAGCGCCGCCCATCACAGGCGACGCCGGTGCGGACCCCGCGCTACACTGCCCCCGAAGGGGGTGGTCGCCATTCGCACCGTGATCGGCGTCATGGGCGGCGGTTCGTGCGACGAGCCCACGCGCATGCACGCGTACGAGCTCGGTCGGCTCATCGCCGAGTCCGGCTGGGTGCTCCTCAACGGCGGCAGGAACGCCGGGGTCATGGCCGCAAGCGCACGGGGTGCTGCCGAGGCAGGTGGCCTGGTGATCGGTATCCTGCCGGACGACCACTGGGACGGCGTTGCCGCAGGAGTCGAAGTCCCCGTGCTCACCGGGATGGGCGATGCGCGCAACGAGATCAACGTGCTGTCCAGCCGCGTCGTCGTCGCGCTGAAGGGCGGCGCGGGCACGCTGTCCGAAGTGGCGCTCGCGCTGAAGGCCGGGCGACCGGTGGTCACCCTCGGCTTCCCCCTGGGGGAGGCGTGTGCGCCCTACTACGCGCGCGGTCGCATCGTCGACACGCGCACGCCCGAGGAGGCGGTCGCGACGGTCAGGTGGTTCCTCGGAGATGCGGCCACGAAGGTGACGGCCGAGGAGCGGGCCGTCGTGGCCCAAGCCGAAGAGGCCTCGCAGACCCCGGATACGGGGGAGACAGGGTAGCGATGGCGCCTGCCGGGGGCGGGTAGCCCGACCGGCTGCGTTGCGCGCCCCAAACGACCGCGCGAAAGCCGCGGGACTCCCGCGCGCTGCGCGCCACGGATGAAGCCGGACGTCCCTCCGCCAGCCGCAATCAGAGCCTCGTGCGCCCCTCACTCGACGGCGTGCGGCGCATGAACATGCGCCCCGCAGCGGCCTCGGACGACTGCGCGGAGGTCCTCGGCCCCAGACGGTTGTGCGCCTTGATCTCGGTGATCGACTGCAGCCCGCAGATCCACACGAGTCCCTGGATGAAGCCGATCCAGCGAAGCGCCTTCGACCAGCGGCCCTGGCGGATCAGCTTCCGCGCCTCCTGGCACATCCAGTAGGCCTGGTTGAGCGCATCGTACTTGACGCCGCGATACACCGTGCCGCCGACACGCGCATCCACATTCGAGTACGGTACCGGCTCGTACCCTTGCTTCTCGAGCAGGTCGCAGTAGAAGTCCAGCATCGCGTACGCCTGCTCTTGGGTGAGTTGTTCACCCGCGATGAACTGATCGGACATTGCTCTGCTCCCCTTACCAGGCGTGGAGAGATGCGGCAATCTTTACACTTCGGAGCCGAAGGAGTGCCTCCTGCCCAACTCCTCCTCTCTTAAGAAGCCTGAGCCGCCGG
>CAYWCB010000154.1:2538-5038 GCA_964456615.1 uncultured Eubacteriales bacterium
CGATGCGTCCCCGCCGACCGCCCGCGCGATCGCCGCGGCGCAGCGTCAGTTCGGGCTTCGCCCTGCTAGGCGCCTCCCTACGACTTCGGGCCAAGTGACTCGACCTGACCCGAGCCGATCGTTTGCTCGGTCAGCCGCGGATCGCCCCAATACGAGACGTTTCCGCTTCCGCTGACCGAGGCGTCCAGGCCTTCGGTCGCCCACAGCTCGACGCTGCCCGAGCCGCTGATCTTGACCATGGCCACCTTGCACTCTAGGTCCGCGGCTTCGAACGAGCCCGACCCGCTCACGTTCACGACCTGGGCGCCCGTCAGACCGCCGCCGATTCTCACGGTACCCGATCCGGAGACCGTCGTGTCCAGGTTGAGCACGCTGACTTCGTCGAGCTCGATGACCCCGGAACCCGAGTGCACGATCGTGAACAGCCCTCCGCTGAACGACCCGCCGACGATCCTGCCCGACCCCGAGTTCTCGATCGCCGTGATGGACGGAGCAGTGAGCTCGAACTCGGGCGCGGACGACTCGTCGAGCTTGATCACCCGCCCGCCGGCATCGATCCCGAGTTCCAGTTCGTTGCCGCTGACCTCGGATGCGACGAAGGGCATGACATTCTTGTCGGCGCGTATCGTCAGGCTCGCTGTCTTGCCGGGCTTGATCGTGAGCATGCCGGCGCCGGAAAGGACGACCCTGTCGAAACTACCGACTTCGCGGGTCTGGGTCTCGATCTCGCCCGACGGCGTGACGGTGCCCGTGCACCCGGCCGACAGGACGGCCACCAGCAGCAGCGCGGCCGCCGCACAGGCCGGCAAGCCCGCCCCACGATCGCCTCGCCAAGGCGCCACTACCGCCCACCTGTTTCCAGAACCGGTTCAGGTCCGAGCATGTTCTGTGTATTCCCCTAGCCCTGGCGCGGTACCCCGAACCGGACGCCCACTCGACCGCCACCACCGCGGCCGGTCAGCGAACCCGCTTCTCCGCTGGCCCGCTGCTACGCGGTTCCCGCGCGGATCTCCTCGGCACCACCAAGGTAGGGCCGCAGCACCTCAGGGATCACAACGCTCCCGTCCGCACGCTGGTAGTTCTCCAGCACGGCCGCGAGCGTGCGCCCAACCGCAAGTCCGCTGCCGTTCAGCGTGTGCGCGAAGCGCGATCCCTTGAACTCGCCCGGCTCGCGGTACTTGATCGCGGCGCGGCGCGCCTGGAAATCCGTGCAGTTCGAGCACGACGAGATCTCCTTGTAGCCGTCATAGGAGGGAAGCCAGACCTCGATGTCGTAGGTCTTGGCCGCCGAGAAGCCCATGTCGCCGGTACAAAGCACGATCACCCGGTACGCGAGGTCGAGCCTCTCGAGGATCCGGCAGGCGTCCTCGACCATTCCCTCGAGGGCGTCGTACGAGTGCTCGGGCTTGGCGAACTTCACCAGCTCCACCTTGTCGAACTGGTGCACTCGGATCATCCCGCGCGTGTCGCGCCCCGCACTTCCGGCCTCCTCGCGGAAGCACGGCGTGTATGCGGTGTAGTGGAGCGGCAGATCGGCGCCTTCGAGCACCTCGTCGCGATGCAGGTTGGTGAGCACGACCTCGGCGGTAGGGATGAGGTAGAGCGGCGTGGTCTCGCCCTGCGTCTTGAAGAGGTCCTCTTCGAACTTCGGAAGCTGACCGGTACCGGTGAGCGTCTCGGCGTTCGCGAGCGCAGGCGGCCACCACTCCCGGTAGCCGGCCTGGTAGTGCGTGTCCAGCATGAAGTTGATGAGCGCGCGCTCGAGGCGCGCACCCATGCCGCCGAGGAGCACGAACCGCGACTTCGAGAGCTTCACCGCGCGCTCGAAGTCGATGATGCCAAGCTCAGGGCCGAGGTCCCAGTGAGCCTTCGGCTCGAAGTCGAAGCCCGGAGGCGTGCCCCAGCGCCTGACCTCGACGTTCGCCGTCTCGTCCGGGCCGACCGGCACCGATGCGTCAGGGACGTTCGGGACAGTGAGCAGCATCTCGGTGGCCTGTGCGTCGATCGCATCGAGCTCGGCCTGATGCCCCTCGAGCTCTTCATTGATGGTGCGGACCTCGGCTTTGAGCGGCTCCGCGGCCTCGGCGCCGCCCTCGCGCATGATCTGTCCGACCTGCTTGGAGACCTCGTTGCGGCGGGCCTGGAGCGACTCGGTCTTGGCGATCAGAGCGCGGCGCTGTTCATCGAGCGCGAGGAAGCCGTCGAGGTCCCAAGACGCCCCGCGGCTCTCGAGCGCAACGCGTACGGCGTCGGGATTCTCCCGGACGAACTTCGCTTCCAGCATTCGTCCTCCACACCGCATCCGCGCCGTCCGGCGCGCTCTGAAGAGCCATCCGCATCGCCGCCGAGTATACCTGTTTAGCACCTGCGAGACGGGGCACGATAGCGGCAGGAACCGCTCCGAGAGGAGGCGTCTACATGACGATTCATCTGGTGCAAGGCGACATCACCGCCTTCGATGCCGACGCGATCGTGAACGCCGCGAACACGCACCTGGCCC